>JADFPW010000455.1 GCA_022562105.1 Planctomycetota bacterium | reverse complement strand
ATGGGCAGGATCCCATCAGCCCTCGTTGGTCGGCGGTTTCCTTTCTGAACAGCCGTCTTATCCGAGGATCAATACCCGTTGCGAGCACGCCGGCTGCAAGCACACCGGTTGAAAACCGGTGCCACACATGCCAGCAGAAGCTCGACCCGCCGATGGCGTCACGGACCCCCCTTCTGCCGCTCGGCGGGTCGTCACCATGCACCTTGGACAGAATCCCCGGGTGCAGCGGGCTGGACCCGGGTATAATGGGACGACCATGATGAATAGCTACGTCCATTGTCATTGCGTTCTGCCCGGCCACGTGCCGCCGAGTTCATCCGGCGCCGTGCCGGCAGCTTCTCGCCCACACACGACCGCGTTCTACCGTCGGTATCTCGGAGTGTACTTCGTGGCAGCGGCTATTATCGCCCCTGCCCAATTGCTGGCCGGGTCGCGCGATGGCCAGCCCCGCCACGCGGAACCCCGCATGATCGCGGGAGATCAGGGTCTCGGACCTGATGTTCCGGCGGCCGCCTACGCCCCGGGTCAACTGCTGCTGCACCTTTCCGCTACGGAGTCCGAACGGGCTGCGGACATGTTCGAGGCCGGCCAGGATACGGTCTATCTCAGTGACTTGCTCGGGCAACAGGTCGGATCGGCTGAGCCGCTGCTGCATCTGGATCGGCGTCCCGGGCAGTCACGGGCCGCGGCGTTTCGTGAACACGTCGAGGGGATCCGGCACCGGTATCCCATTCGAAGCGCTCGTGCCCCCGCCGGGGCGGAGATTCCCGATCTCAGTCGACTCTATCGCATCAGTCTGACCGATTCGACCGTGGATGTTGAGGCGCTTTGCGGACAACTTGAACAGCACCCCGGCATCGAGGGCGCATCGCCCAACACGTACTTGCAATTGTTCACCATTCCGCTGCCGGATGTCGCCTACGTGCCGAACGACTTCCACGTCGCTGACGGTGACCAATGGCGCGAAGGATCCTGGGCCGAAGACCGACCCGATCTTTGGGGTCACCAGATCATTGAAGCGCTTGAAGCATACGACCTGTTTGCTGACCCGCGCAACGATCCCGGGGCGGGCGTGGTGGTCGCGGTCGTCGATACCGGCGTCGACTTCAACCATCCCGACCTGGCAGGGAACATCTGGATCAACCCGGGCGAGGATCTGAACGGCAACGGCGTCATCGACGAAAGCGATTTCGACGGGCTGGATACGGATCACAACGGGTTCATCGATGACCTGCGCGGCTGGGATTTTACCAACTACGTTTTTCCGCCTGAGCCGGACAACGATCCGAGCGACGTCGATGGGCACGGTACCCACGTGTCCGGCACGATTGCCGCCGTCGGGGATAACGAGCTGGGTACCTTGGGCGTGGCCCCGAACGCGAGGATCATGCCCGTCGGTGTAGGTTTTCCGGGCGGGCTGGTGGGGGTGGCCGAGACTCTCCTGGGCGTACTGTACGCGGCTGAGAACGGCGCCGATGTGGTGAACACGTCGTGGGGCGGTCCGGCATTTGGGGCGGATCCGCTGCTGGAGTTCATTTTTCGATACGCTCATAGCCTGGGGGTGGTCTGTGTAGCAGCGGCCGGGAACGGCGCCTCCGACGTATTGAGCATCGTGCCGGCCCGATATGACACCACGATCGCCGTGGCGGCCATCGACTTCACCGACACGGTCACGTTTTTCTCGAACTGGGGCGAGCTGATTGACGTGGCTGCCCCCGGGCTCGAGGTGCTGAGCGTCCGGGGCGGCGGGACCGATCTGTACACCATCGTTCCGTCGGCCACCTACCAGCCGGGCCAGCGATTCGTTCCGCCCTATGACGAGGCCGCCATCGCCTATCGATCGGACGGGACGAGCATGTCCAGCCCACACGTCGCCGGTCTGGCGGCGCTGGTGTTGTCGGCTCGCCCGTCGCTGGGCAACGAAGAGGTTCGGCAGATCATTCGTCGTTCGAGTGACGATCTCGGCGAACCCGGGTTCGACATCTACTACGGACACGGGCGTATCAACGCCCGCCGAGCCATCGAGCTGACCCTGATCTGGCCGGACTGCAATGAAAACTGGATCACCGACGCTGATGACATCGCCGCGGGAACCAGCGCCGATGTCGACGGGAACGACATCCCCGACGAGTGTCAGGACTGCAACGGCAACGGGATCTTCGATCTCGACGACATCGCCGCGGGCACCAGCGACGATTGCAACTTCAATGGAGTGCCCGACGATTGCGACCTGACCCAGCGAATCAGCTCGGACTGCAATTTCAACGGCATCCCCGACGATTGCGATCTGGCCGCCGGAACCACGCTTGATTGCAACGACAACGACATCCCGGATTTCTG
>JADFPW010000454.1 GCA_022562105.1 Planctomycetota bacterium | reverse complement strand
GCATCCACACTGCGCCGCGATTCTCCCCCCCCTCGTCCACGAACGGTGCCCCCACGGCCAGGTCCTCGACGCCGTCGCCGTCGAGATCACCCAGCGAGGCCACCGATATGCCGAACAAATCTTCAAGCTCCAGCGCGCCGGTGAAGCCACCCTGAGTGTCGCTGATTTTCTGGTGGGACTTGACCGTGCCGTCGGTGTTGAGCAACAGGATCCACACGGCGCCGCGGTTCTCCCCCCCGTCGTCATCGCCGACTGCCCCCACGGCCAGGTCGCCGATGCCGTCGCCGTCAAGATCACTCAGTAAGGCTAAGGAGGATCCGAAGTAATTGTAATTACCGAGCGTGCCGGTGAAGCCGCCTTGGGTGTCGCTAATCTTCTGGTGAGACTTGACGGTCCCATCCGCATTGAGGAAGAGAATCCACACCGCGCCGCGGCCCGGACCTCCATCGCCGTCGTTACGTGAGCCGACAGCCAGGTCGTCCACGCCGTCGCCGTCCAGATCACCCAGCGACGCCGTGGAGATACCGAAGTAATCACCATTGTCCAGCGTGCCGGTGAATCCGCCTTCGGTGTCGCTGATCTTCTGGTGCGACAAGACCCAGCCGGGCTGGGCCAAGGCTCGATCGCCGAATCCCAGCCAGAGAACAAACATCAGAGCCCAGCATAAGGGCGTCCGTGCGGACTTATGACACGCTTTGGTTTTCATGGTTCCTCTCCTGCTAGGGTATCCGTGGTCACGACTCTTCAAGTGAGTCCACCGGCTGCCTGGTGGGTTTTCTGAGCACCGCATTTCACCACCTCCTAATTTCCTTCATGCACTCGCACACTACGGACACGGTCCAAACCGGGCTAGAATGAAACCGACGTCCAGCGGATCGACCAGTCCGTCGCCGTTCATGTCGGCGGTATATGTCCACTGGTATTCGCCGTCTCCACCGAGGCTTGTCACAAAGATGTCACTGTCGCCGTTCGAAGTGCGTTCATCCACGGAGTCGGTTGGATCGAAATCAACGGTACCAGTGAAGGCGGCTGCGATGACGACCCCTCCCGAGGGACCAAATGCAACTGCCGCCCCCTCTCTGTCATGCCCGTCAAAGGTCTGGGTCCATCCGTATTCGATTTCATCGCACTGGGCGATGGCCATGGATGGGATCATGACAGCTACGGCAACTACCAACCCGATGGCCAGCCCTGCGGTTCGTCGGTTTGGGATGGCCGCTTTCAGCAAGTGGATTCTCAGTGGCGTCGGATGGTCACCGGGAGTAGAAGCTAGCATGGCTTGTCCTTTCGATTCTCGCTTTCTTCACCGGCCGTGGTGCCGTCGATCTCCTTCCGGATGTGCCGACTCCATCGTGAGTACGACGGGACGAGCAGCATTGTACCACGGGTGGGGTCGAATCGAAGGATTCCTCGGCGGATTCCTCAAGTTCGGCTGAGAGGCCCGTTTCACGCCTCCGAGGGCCGAACCCGGCCTGGCGGCCGTCATCCTTCGAGCAGCCCGAAGCCGTAGCATGCGTGAGCCGCCCTGACGGCCTCCCAGGCGGCGTGCGGCGTCAACCTCGCACCGATCCCGGATCATAGAGACCGTTCACCCCTCCAGATCAAACCCCACCCGCACCGCAAGCTCGCACGCCGCGTCATATTCACGGATAGCCATGACGCTCCACCGCTCGTCTGTCTTCGCATCCCGCGCAGTGACCACGTACCGCAACCCCTTGACCGTCCACACGCAGCACGTGCCGATGCTGTAGCCGGCGGCGTGGATGGAGTCGAGAATGGCGTCGGCGACGGGCATGGAGGGCTACGGACAATCCCCGAACCGGGCAAGCACGAAGCCGCTGTCCAGGGGGTCTACGTTCCCGTCCCCGTTCTGGTCCGCTGCGTCACAGGTGGGCTCGCCAGTGCCAACTGAGCAGCCGAATCGTGCCAGGACAAACCCGGCGTCGAGAGGGTCCACGGAGCCGTCGCCATTGGCGTCCCCCTCGCAAGATCCCTGGCCGTCACCGGGAACGATCAGGTCGGCGAACACCAGGAAATGGTCCGACGCATCCTCGCTCGTCCCAGCGTCCAACGGCTCACCACATTTCTCCAGCCCATCCGGCAACCCTTCGTCCGCTGAGTCGTAGACTTCGGCCTGCGGCCCCAGATCAAACAACGCCCGACTGACGAAGATGTAGTCCAACCGACGCCCGGACGCCGGTCGCGTACCGTCGCTCCCGTCAAGCTGCAACGCATCCAACGCAACCACGTTCGGACCTGGATCAGCTTCAAGGTAGAAGAACGGGTTGTTCTCGATCCCAGGACCATCAAGTAGCTCCTGCAGATCCGCACCCAACGAGAACGACTC
>JADFPW010000131.1 GCA_022562105.1 Planctomycetota bacterium | reverse complement strand
CAAACCGCTGCGATCTTCGCCATCCGCGAAGAACTGCAAAGCGTTTGCGGAGGGCGTCGGGCTCATCTTGGCAAGAAAGCAGCGAACTCGCTGCGCGGTGTTTGCGGAACACGATGGAGCGGTTTCACTGGTGGCACATTGTCGCACATCCATGAGGCAACTATCTCTTGAGTTTCGATCTGATGGACAAATGATCGACATCATCTCGATTGACGAGCATATGCGCCGAGCCGTGCGCAGCTGTCGCATTCAGCATATCAATACGCTTCGGAATGCGATCGCATGGCTGGATCACAGATCCTGATGACGTTTGCTCGCGAAGATCGGTTTCTCCGGCGAGTGCGCTTTGCCAGTCAATTCAAACGGGGTTTACTACACTGGCGCCACTTCAAGGACAATGATCCGAGAATGTCGCTCACCTATCAGGACTTAGGCTTGCAAGACGACACGGGTATTGATTCCTATCAGGAGTATTTCAGCAAGTTCATCGATGGGAACCTCCCCGGAATCTTCTGGCTCTCGTTTCTCGGATTGACGCAGCGCATAGACCCGCCGCTCACTCCACGCCACGATCCCGACAGTTCGGATCCCGAATACGGTGACTTGCATTGTTCGACGGAGTCGCCTCGCTACAAGGCTCAGATGGAAATGCTTGCGAAGCTCGTGCACGACGGGCAAGAAGGTGGGGTCTTGCGACTCCCCCAAAAGCGGAGCGCATAGCTTCCCGCAGAGGCATGAACGGTGCGCCGAGGGGGAGCTTCGTCCCGCCGGATCCGCTGCCTATTTTACTGAAATGACGCCGTTCTTGCGTTGGTCCCGACGCAACTCGAACTGTTTGGCTATCAGGAAAATGACCGGGTAGATCAGCAACTCCATGACAAAACTGGTCAGCAGCCCGCCGAACATCGGCGCCGCCATGCGCTTCATCACCTGCGAACCCGCACCCGTTCCGATCATGATCGGCACCAACCCCATCATGGTGGTCATCACGGTCATGGTCTTGGGTCGAATTCGCAGGACGGCCCCTTCGTGGACGGCGGCCTTGAGGTCGGTGAGGTTGTTCATCCGCCCCTCGGCCTTTCGTCGATCGTAGCTGGTGCGAAGGTAAAGGAGCATGACCATACCGGTCTCGGCGTCCAGGCCGGCCAGGGCGATCAAACCCACCCAGACGGCCAGCGACATGTTGTAGTCGGCGAAGTACATGAACCAGATGGCCCCGATCAGGCTGAACGGCACCGCCAGCAGCACGACGCAGGTGTCGAACCAACTCTTGTGCGAGATGTAGAGCAACAGGATGATGATGACGAACACGGCTGGCACGGCGACGGACAATCGACGGTTGGCCGCCTGGATGTACTCATACTGCCCCGACCAGACGAGGCTATACCCCGCCGGCAGCGGAACTTTCGAGGCTACGACGTGCTTGGCTGCATCAACCCACCCGCCGATGTCGCTGGTGGTCAGGTCCACGTAGATCCAGGCGGTCTTGCGCGAGTTTTCGCTCTTGATCACCGGCGGGCCCTTGTGGATTCGGATGTGAGCCAACTGGGCCAGCGGAACATGGGCTCCCGAAGGGGTGGCCACCAGCGTGCGCTTCAGGGCAGGGAGGTTGTCTCGTAGCTCACGTTTGTATCGCAGGTTGACCGGATAGCGCTCCAATCCCTCGACCGTGTAGGTGATGTTCATGCCGCCCATGGCTGAGAGTATCACATCCTGCACGTCGGCGATTCGCAGGCCGTAGCGGGCGATCGCATCACGATCGATGTCGAAGTCCAGGTAGTTTCCGCCCATGGTCTTTTCCGGGTAGGCGCTGAGCGTGTTGGGCAGCACGCGCACCTCGGCTGCGATGCGCTGGGCCAGGTCGCCGAGTACGGTCAGATCATCGCCCATGATCTTGATTCCAACCGGCGTCTTGATGCCGGTGGAGAGCATGTCGATCCGCGTGCGAATGGGCATGGTCCATGAGTTGGTCAGGCCGGGGAAGCTCACCACTTCATCGAGCGAGTAGATCCGAGCCCCGCCGGGGGTGTAGCGCTCGACGATGTTCCCCTGCTCGTCGAATTCCGGCACGGACAGCTCGTCGATGGTGATGGGGCGTTCTTCGGGCCAGAAGTAGAGCAGACCCGAGTAGCGTTTGACCCAGTCAGGCCAATTGGAGAACCAGCGGTCGAGGCGTCGTTTGCGCCATTTGCTCTTGTCCGGCTCGAGCATGATGGTCGTCTCGATCATGCTTAGCGGTGCCGGGTCGGTAGCGGTCTCGGCCCGGCCGATCTTGCCGAATACGTGATGCACTTCGGGAAAGCTGGCGATCAAGGCGTCGGTCTGTTGCAGGAGCTCGCGGGCCTTGGTGATGCTGATGCCCGGATCGGTGGTGGGCATGTAGAGCAAATCGCCCTCGTTCAACGGCGGCATGAACTCGCTGCCGATCTGATGATTTAGGGCCAGTATCTCCGGCACGATCTGCCGCCCGAAAATGTATTTCTGCAAGGGTAGCAGGGCGCTGGCCACCAGCACCGCCGCCACCAGCAGCGTCCAATACTTGCCCTTCATAGCCGCCCAGAAGAGGGGCTCGTAGACGCGTTGCAACAGGCGGCTGATGGGGTTGCGCTGCTCGTTCGGGATTCGGCCGCGAACGAAATAGATCATCAAGATGGGCACCACCGTTATCGCCAGCAACGCCGCCGACGCCATGGCGAACGTCTTGGTGAACGCCAGCGGCTTGAACAACCGGCCGCTCTGCTCGCCGAGCACGAAGATGGGAATGAAGCTGACCGTGATGATCAGCAGCGAGAAGAAGAGCGTCGGGCCGACCTCTTTGGCGGCCCCGATGATGATCTCCGCGTGCGGTTTGGTGCCCTTGTCGCGCTCGTAGTGTTTGTGGGCGTTTTCCACCATGACGATCGAGCTATCGACCATGGCTCCGACGGCGATGGCGATGCCGCCCAGGCTCATGATGTTGGCGTTGATGCCCATGATCTGCATCATGATCAAACTGCCCAATACGGCGGTGGGGATGACGAAGATGGCCACCAGGCTGCTGCGTAAGTGCAGCAGGAAGATGGCACACACCAGAGCCACGACGATCATCTCCTCGATGAGCTTCTCGGTGAGATTGTCCACCGCCCGTTCGATCAGGGCTGAGCGATCGTACTCCGTGACCACGTCCACACCCGGCGGCAGTCCCTGCTTGAGCTCGTCGAGCTTGGTCTTGGTATCCTGGATCACCTTCAGGGCGTTCTCCCCGACACGCATGATCACGATCGCTCCCACGACCTCGCCCTCGCCCTCCGCCTCGGCGATCCCGCGGCGAAGCTCCGGACCGAGATGAACGTCGGCTACGTCTGCGAGATAGACCGGCGTGCCTTCCGGCGTCGCCCGAATGACGATCTTGCGCAAGTCGGCGAGTCCTTGCTTGGATCGCACTCGGCTGAGCAACACGCCGTCGCGTTTGGCGTCGCTGATTTGCTCGGGCGTCAAGCTGGCCAGGTAGCCCCGCCCGCGGACCATGTACTCGGTCTCGGACATCTCCAGCACGCGGCCACCGACGTCGTTGTTGGACATCTTGATGGCCATCTTCACCTGGCTGAGCGGAACGTTGTAGGCCGACAGACGATCGGGATCCACCACCACCTGGTATTGGCGCACGAATCCCCCGACCGCAGCCACCTCAGCCACGCCGTTGACCGCAGTCAGTTCATATCGCAGATACCAATCCTGCAGGCTGCGAAGTTCGGAAAGATCGTACTCGCCTAGGACCAGCTCCACCTCCCCGTCCCACGGGCAGGGGCCGCCCTTCTCGAAGACCCGCACCCGCGTCAGCTCGTCTCGCACCTCCACCGGTGCATCGGCCGGCGTCGCGTACCATTCGTTCGGATGCTCGGGATCGCGGTACATGCCGTTGGGATGCTGTGGACAGTAGTACCCGTTGCGCAGCGAGTACTGGTAGACCCATCCCACTCCGGTGGCGTCCGGTCCGATCTGCGGCGTCACCCCCTCCGGCAGCCGGCTGGAAACGTAGTTCAAGTACTCCAGCACCCGGGATCGCGCCCAATACAGATCCGTCCCATCCTCGAAGATCAGGTAGACAAACGAGAGCCCGAAGAACGAGTAACCACGTACCACCTTGGCGTAGGGCACGGCCAGCATGGCTGTGGTCAGCGGGTAGGTGACCTGATCTTCGACCACTTGCGGCGCCTGGCCCGGATAGTCCGTATAGATGATGACTTGAACGTCGGACAGGTCCGGTATGGCGTCGAGCCGAATGTTATAGAGCGTCCACACTCCGCCGGCCACGACAAATCCGGTCAGCAGGAGCACCAGCCCTCGATTACGACAACAGTATTCGATGATCCGAGCTATCATTATTTATAACTCTTCAGACGTTTGTCATGACGCCGACTGCGTCCCTGTTTCGCGCTGGTTCGACTACTCCTCAGTCCCGCAGGGACGACAGTCACTAGCCAGGGGCGTCAGCCCCTGGTATTTGTTTGCCAAGAAGCGCGCAGCCCTGTAAGGGCGACAGACTTTCGCCCCCTATCGGGGGCTTGCCGTCCCTGGCCCCCTTTTGTTCCAGGGGCTCACGCCCCTGGCTGCTGACTGACGCCCTTCCAGGGCTTTGGGGCAGCCCGTCACGCGTACAATGCCTAACTGCGATCTCCCGCCACGAACGGCACGTCCGCATCCGCGCGTCTAGCGAATCTCCTGCAATTCGCCGCAGGTGCGCATCTTGAATCCATAATACGGATTAGCTTTCTCCTCCGTCGCCTGCAACCAATCGCCCTTGCTCATCGGGCAATGGTAGATGTACAGCTTGGGCCACCTCTTGGAATCGGGTCGTAGATGCGTGACCAGCGTTCGCATAGCCGAACTCATCTCCACAAACGTGACGCGATCACCAGCCAGAGTGGCACCGGTCGTCTTCAGGGCGGTTGTTCTCAGTTGATCCACAGCCTCTCGCACGGAATCCGGCAGTTCGAGCTGCGGATCGTCGAGTTGTTTTCCCAGCTCGTCGGCCGCCGCCGCCAAGCCCAACGCGTTCAACGCGACACCGTCGGTACTGTCCGAGCCGAACAACCGTTGCAATTCCAAATAATGTTCCATCAAGTAGTTCATCTGGGCGGCCACGCGCTCGGGGGCAGCCGGGGTGAGGCTAAGCCCTGCGCGATCCACCAGGCGCATGGCGCAGATGGGGCAGCTTCCCGCCTTCGAGGCGGGGATCGCATTCGGATGCATCGGACACACAAATCGGGCTGCATCGGGCGCTGTCACGGCGGCTGCCCTGATCTCCTGAACCCAGTCCACTTCCTGCAGCGGTTTTAGATCCATGCCGCAGACCGGGCATTCACCCGCCTCAGCCGAGAAATGCCAGCACTCCTTCATAGAACAGGTGTACTTGGCATCGGAAGGAATGGTCGCCGCCATCGGTGCGCCAATCTGAGCTTCACCCTCCAGGACGGAGCCGCATATCGTGCAGTTGCCAGGCCGATCACTGTGAACCAGCGGGTGGATGGGGCAATGGAACTCGGCGTCCTGAGCGATGACTGGAAGAGGCGGGACATTCCGGTTAGCCATCGCTTCGTCGAGCCACATTCCACGGAAGGTGGCCATACCCCTCCTGCATTGTGGACAGTTGCCAGCCGCGGTACTGATCGACGCGGCGTGCTCGGGATCGGGGCAGGTATACATCAGTTTGAATGGAGAGAGTTTGCGACCGCAGCGTGAACACTGGCCTGGTTCTTGGGAAACGATGTCCTGGTGATCCGCACAGGTGTAGGCCACGTCGCCGCCTTGGGCAGCACGGCGGGTCCGAACCCACTCCACATCGGCGACGGGCTTGAGCGCCATGTTGCACCATGGACAGCGACCAGCCTCGTCGGAGAAAAAGGAGCCCTGCTCGGCTGGATCCTCCTGATCCGGGTGCGATTCCATCGGACATACGTAGCCTGTGTCGGGTAGCTTCGTGTCGGCGCCGTGGCCGGTTGGTGCGACCGGCGGCGGACGTTTGGTCGTCTCGGCCCGCTGGGCGGCTTGCATCTTGGCCACCGCTTCCTTGAGCTTGCTCTCCGCATCGAGCATGAACTGGCCGCTGGTCACCACCACTTCGCCCTCGTCTAACCCGTGCAACACCTCCACCATTCCGTCCTCAGCCTCGACCCCGGTCAGAATGTCACGCGGAGCGAACCTGCCGTCTCCCAGGGCAACAAATACGACCTTGCGCGTTCCGGAGTCGATGTAGGCTTCACGCGGGACGAGTAGGGCGTCCTTCTTCAGGTCGGCGGACAACTTCACGGTGGCAAACATCCCCGGCTTGAGTTCCATGTCTGGATTCTCGAACTCGAGTCGTACCTGAATTACTCGCGTACGTTCTTCGAGATAGGGATAGATGTAGACCACCTGGCCGACGAACTCACGACCCGGGAGATAGGGCAAACTCATGGTTGCATCCTGCCCCACGCGGACCCAGGGCAGTTGGTACTCATAGATATCCACATAGACCCAGACGTGCGACAAGTCGGCAATCGTGTACAGGCGCATGCCGGGTTTGACGTACATCCCTTCCAACGCCATCTTTTCGGTCACCACACCTCGGGCGGAAGAATGGATGGTCATGGTCTTCTTGAGTGGATCCCCTTGGCTCAAGCGTTGGATCTGTTCCTCGGAGACGTCCAGGTAGCTCAGCTTGGTTCGGGCGGCGTCCACCAGGAGTCGGGCGTTCTCCTGCACCGAGGCCGAACTTCCGGACAGTTGGTCGAGGGCGCCTAGCGCCGCCAGGTACTCACGTTGGGCGGCATACAGTTCAGGCGAATAGACGTCGAAGAGCGGCGTATTGCGTTCCACCGTCTGACCGGTCCGGTTGACGTAGAGCTTCTCGATCCACCCGTTGAACTTGGTATCCACGAAGGTGACCAACTGCTCGTCGTAGTCGATACGACCCAGGGCTCGGATGTGCTTGACCAGCGGGCTGCGCCCGATGACGGCGGTCCGTATTCCCATGTTCTGTATGGTGATCGGATTGATGCGAATGGCGTGCGATGACGGCGAGTCGGCCTCATCGGCGTAGACCGGTACGAGGTCCATTCCCATCGGGCTCTTGCCCGGCTGCTCGGATATGTAGTTCGGATCCATCGGGGCGCGCCAGTAGAGCACCTTGCGCGGGTGCAGGCCGCCCTTGTCCTGCGCCTCGTCCGATTTGCGGGGCGTCAGCTTCATACCACAGATGGGGCACTCTCCCGGCTCCTTTTGCAGGACCATGGGATGCATGCCGCAGGTATACCATTGCGCACGCCCATCTCTGCTCGAACCCGCGGGCGTGTCGGTCGGGGGCGCCGCCCATCCAGTATCCGCCGAAAAGGCCCAGCGCCAGGGCGACCACGACACACAGTACAATCAATAGCGCTCCGCCTCGTTGGCGATTTACCGTGACGCACCCGGGGGCAACGAGGTTTCGACGGCGTGTCAGTGTCATGATTCTGTATCCAGGTCCGTCAGACTCAGACCCACCGCCTGCTCGAGGTCGGCCACACTGCGTTCCAACTCACCGAGCGAACGGTAGTATTGAATGGTAAACGCCAGCCATTTCCGCCAGTTATCGATCACATACAGAAAATCACTGCTCCCCGCGGAATAGGAGGCCTGGGAGACGCGATAGGTCTGCTCGGCCTGGGGGATGATCGTACTCTTGAAAAGGACGGCCAGCTCCTGCTGGGCGCGCACTCGAGCCAACGCATCCTCGATCTCGAACTCCAGGCGATCGCGGGCGGACGAATACTGTAGAGTAGAGGCCGCCACCGTCAGCTCGGCCTCACGAACGCCGGCCCGTATCTTGTCGCCCCAGATCGGGAGGGTGAAACCGAACAGAATCGCCCAATTGTCGCTACCGTCCTCACTGAGCTGAGGAGAGGGCGGGCGCCGACCGGTGGCTGGATTCCTGGGCGGCTCGAAGGCGGATCGACCGTCCATGATCATCCACTCGAGTCCGACGGTGAAGTTTGGCCAATACGCCACGCGAGCCAGTCCCACGGCCTCTCGGTCGCGGGCGATCTGATGTTCCAGGCGCTTCAAGCTGGGATTCGCCTTGGCGGCTTTGGCCAACAAGGTGTCGATCGAAAGCCGGGAATCTCGAATCGCGAAATCAACGGGCTCTGGAACGGGCGTACCCGGGTCACGGCCCAACAACTGATTGAGCCTGGCCTCAGTCGAAAGTCGATCCCGCCGCAGCCGGATCAGGGCGGCCTCCAGGCTTGATAGCTCGACGTCAGCCCGAAGAACGTCTTCCTGAGGGCGCCTTCCAGAAGCGACCTGGGCGCGGGTCACCTCGATCAAGCCGCGGAGAAGTTGCTGGTTCTCCTGGGTGATCTCGATGCTCTTGATCACCATGTATAGGCGAAAATAGGCCCGCTTCACGTCGGCGATGACTCGTAATCGCGTTTCCTGCACGCCAGCCAACGCCATGTGCGTCCGTTCGAGGGCGATGCGTCCGGCGCGGTCGAGTTTCTCCGGCACGGGGAACGGCTGCCGGATACTGACGATGAACGGATTGTCACCTTCGGCCGTACGCACCGGCTCGGGCAGCCATTTGCCATTAACGATGGGATCAGGCAACGCGGTGACTTGAGCGATACGCTCCACGGCCGCGCGGGCTTCTTCTTCGGCAGCCTGAATACCGGGATTCTCCCGCAGGGCTACGATCAACAAGCTGCGAAGCGTCGAGTCGTGATGCGAGTCAGCAACATCGTCGGCGACATCGCCCGTCTGGCCGGGCGACTCCAAACCGTTGACCGACACGCCGGGCAGGCGGCTGTATCGCCCGCCGGTCTCCGGCACCTCGTCCACGTAGCGCTGCAACGCGGAAGCGACCTCTTCATGGCCGAGACGGTCCAACGAACACCCCGCAAGGGGGATCATGCCGGAAAACCCCACCAGAACGGCGACCTTGATAGCCCAAAACAGTCGCGCTCTTAGCGCCACATTGCTACTCCTGCGCTCGGGAGTCAATCGATCGACAACGGACAGCCTTGAGTGACGCCAGGACACCTACGGATGATCGCCGTGGTTGTCGTCGTGACCTTGGCCATCGTGATCGCCGCGACTCTCCGGTCCGTTATGATCCACCGCCCTTCTCAGTTTTCAGATCCGCTGCAGCGAGGTCGACGCCCTGGGCCTTTAGATTGGGCAGGTATTTCTCCGGGTTGGACACCAACTTCTCATCGCACATCTTGCAGCAGAAGTAGACCTTTCCCGCCCGCGTCTCCATGAACACGCTCGGATTGATCTCCTTCTCCATGACCGGGCAGAGTGTCTGATAGGTGTAGCTGTTGGCCAGGGCAGCTTGGTAGCGATCCGGATCTTTCTCGAACTTCTTGACGCAGCCCCCGCAGCAGAAGTAGACTTTCTGCCCCTCCGCCTCGGTGAACATCTTCTTGTTCAACTTCTTTCCGGTGACCGGGCATACCACCTGAACCTTGGGCATGTCCGCGAGCGATTTTCGTTGGTCGGCCACCTTCGAAGCGTACTTCTCGGGCTTGGCCTCGTACTTCTCGATGCAACGGGCGCAACAGAAAAAGACCGGTCCGTCCGGCGTCTCGGCGCTCATCAGGAAATTGACCGGGCTGCCCATCACTGGGCACATGACCGTGGCCGCGGATCCCTTGTCCGCCTTCTTACCCTCGACCGGTCCTGCCATGACGTTCGACGCGAGTACGCCGATCAAGGTCGCCACCACCGAACATTTCAACAACCAACGCTTCATCACGAATCATCTCCTTCCAACGTCGCTTTGGGGCGACCGCGCCGGTCCGCGCTTGGGCGATGGCACAGGGCCTCTTTCGACTTCAACTCATTAGATGCACACTTCGAGCGGATCCTTCCACCGCCCGTACACTTTCTTCGTAACGCGAGCGGTCCCGTTCCACAACCCCCGTTAGGGAGTTAGCCTCGGGCGCGTCACCTCCATGGCGCCCGAAGAGGGCAATCGTGGCGCCAGACGATCTGGCCGGTTGGTTGGCACCCAGCTACCCAGGTGACGTTGAGCGGTCGATCCCCATCGACTGCTTCTCCCGGACTTCAAGTGCAGCCAGAATCCTTTCGATTGGCTGACCGGTGACCCGCTCTAGCTCCACCAGCGCCACTGCCCAGCTCTCCAGCGCTGCCACGTAGCCGGCACGAGCCGCAAGAAGTGTTCGCTGGGCCTCCAGAACTACCAGAAACGACTCGCTACCGGCTCGGTAGGAATCGTGAGCCAATTCCAAACTGGTTTCGCGAAGTGGCAGTAAGTCATCGCGATAGAAACGCGCCGTATCCCGGGCGGTCGCCGCTCGCTCATAGGCCATCCGCGTCTCTTGGGTCACCTCACGGATAAGGGCATCGAGCAGCTTGACCGTCTGAGAGTAGGCATAGTCCGCAATCGCGATCTGGGCTTGATTCTGATCAAAGATGGGTAATTCCAGACCAATGCTGGGCCCGATGATGAAGTCCGTGCCTCCGTCATCCTCCGATCCGATTCTTGGAAGTGAAAACGCGCCCGCCTCCGCAGACGAAGCTAGGGTCTCAGCGAGAAGATTCCCACCACGCGAGCGCTTTCGCTCTCCGCGCTCGAACTCAAAGCCGACTTCGACCACGGGGAAAACGCGAAGCCGCTCCAGTTTCGCATTCGCCGCCGCCACCTCCAACGCCTGCCTGGCCGATTGAATGTCGAGCCGCTTGGCTTGGGCAATGGTCAACAGCGTCTCGGCAGACAGTGTCCACTCCGGCGGATCCGGCAGGGGGTCGCGGAGATCCAGTTCGTCAGGCGACGACGTAAGCCCTAAGAGCGTGGCCAACACGCTGCGAGCTTCAAACGCAACCAGTTTCACAGAGCGACGCTCAAGCTCGGCTTCCTTTAGCTCCGAGAGCGATAGGTTCACATCGACCTCGGTCCCCACACCGGCCTGCTGCCGAACCAGGGCAAGGTCCAGCAAGCGTTGAATGATTTCGAGGTTTTCTGTGGTCACGGCCAAAGCCCGATCGGCCCCGAC
>JADFPW010000130.1 GCA_022562105.1 Planctomycetota bacterium | reverse complement strand
CCCATCTCGCCGACCGCACTGCTCAATCCGCCCGCTCCGCAGTCGGTCACCGAACTGAATAAACAGCCGTCGCGATGATCGCGGGCGGCGAGCAGGGCGTCGGCCACCTTCTTCTCCACGATGGGGTTGCCGATCTGGACGGCGTGGCTGAACTCGTCGGCGTGCTCGTCGGTCAGCTCCGCCGACGAGAACGTCGCTCCGTGAATGCCGTCCCGTCCCGTCCGACCGCCCACCAGCACCACGTAATCACCGGGCCCCACGCGCTTCTGTATTCGATTCAGCGGGATCAAGCCCACGCAGCCGCAGAACACCAACGGGTTTCCAAGATAGCGATCATCAAAGTGAATCGCCCCGTTCACCGTCGGGATGCCCATGCGGTTGCCGTAGTCCCTCACCCCAGCCACCACACCTTTGAGAACACGCTTGGGATGGATGACCCCGCGAGGAAGGCGCTTACGATCAAAATCCGGCGGCGCCAGACAGAAGACATCCGTCGATGCCACCGGTTTGGCCCCCAGCCCGCACCCCAGAATGTCGCGAATGCACCCGCCGATACCCGTCGCCGCTCCGCCGTAGGGATCGAGGGCGGAGGGATGATTGTGCGTTTCCACCTTGAAGGCCACGCCGAACTCGTCGTCGAACGCGACGATGCCGGCGTTGTCCTCGAAAACGCTGAGGCACCAATCGCGGGCCAGACTGGTCGTGGCCCGGACTATCGTATCTTTCAGCAGATTGTCGTATCGAATCTCAACCGTCGGTCTTTTGTCGTCGCTCTCCCGGTGGTGGTCGCTCTCCGGGTGCCAGGGGTCAACTTGTTGGCCCGTGCTCTCACCCATGGGCGCTCCGCGATAGACCACCGCACTTTTCAACGTCTTGTGAACACAATGCTCCGACCAGGTTTGGGCTAGCGTCTCGAGCTCCAAATCCGTTGGATCCCGTCCCAGGTCAGCAAAATGATCGCGGATGGCCTCCATCTCGAGCTGGGTGAGGAAGAGGTGTCTTGATCTCGACAGGCGGTTCAGCTCGTCGCCTGACAGCTCGCGTAGTTCGACGACCCGCCGCTCGAGCCGACCGACCGGAGCTTCGGGGAACTGCGTAGGCAACGGATCGCGTCGAGTTGAACAGTGAACGTAGACCGCCTCTGTGCAATCATTGGCCAAGCTGGTTGTGGCCAGGAGTTCCAGCTCCGCCGCGGTAACGTTGCCCGAGATGCGGTATCGCCGCCCCGTCCGAACATCGTGCAAACGTTTTCCCGATCCCGGCAAGACGGTATCGAGCTGCCGCCGTCCGGCCTCCAGCGTGCTCAACGCCACCGGATCCATCACCCCGGGGCGATAGTGAATCTCGATGGATGGATCGTCATCCTCAGCCTCGTCCATCGCTCCGTGGACGCTGAACTCCTGGCATACTGGATCGCTGAGGATCTCGGCGGCCAAATCCGAGGCCATTCGTTTGTCCAAGTCGCCCTGCAGGAACGTCAGTCGGCTGCATTGGATCCCTTCGATGTTCGGCATGTCGAGCGAATGGGCATCGGCCAAGGCTTCTCGGCCGGCGGCGTCCATATCCGCGGTTCGCGGGCTCACGCAGATTCGAAAAACAGGCATGGACTTGTCGAGGATTCCCCAAATCTCCAAATCGGGTCGGCCCAGCAGCCTGGGCACCCAATCGAACGACCACATCGACGAAACCCTATGTCTAACGCATGGCCGGCCGCCTGTCGAGTTGGCTCACATCGAGTCGCCTCAACAGTCCCGCCTCGAAGGGGCCGCTGCGGTTCATCAAGGTCACGAAAGGTTCCCGCCCCGAAGGGGCCTCAACAAATCAGCCCAGGGCAGAGCGAGGCGGCGTCAGCCGCCCAGCGCCGCCCTGGGTAATCATGATCACAAACACCAAGCCCTGAAAGGGCGAAACCAAAGACTGCGACATGCGGCCACCGCATTGTTTCGCCCTTTCAGGGCTTGGTCGCGGCGTGGCCATATCGACCCAGGGCGGCGCTGCGCTCTGCCCTGGGCTGGCATGTTCGGCCCCTTCCGGGGCGAGAAGAGATTTGTTCGGTCCCTTCCGGGGCGAGAAGAGAATTGTTCGGGGGTTTCCGCGGCGAGAAGAGAACAATGAGATTCGGGTTCCACGGGTTCGGTTCGCCGTCGGCGGACTCCACCCGTGGCTACAGCCCGTCGCCCTGCCGGGGCGAGTGGCTCCGGCATCGCGGCCGGCGATTCCACGTGCCTGTGTTGGCGATTCCACGTCCGTCGGTTTCGGGGTATAGTCCGGCCGTCATGGCTGAGCTTAGATACATCGATGCTGACGGTCGGCTTCGCAGCGTCACCCTGGGAGACGAACCTTGCACCGTCGGGCGTGTGGCCTCCTGCCAGATCGCCTTCGCCGACGACATGATTTCCCGTGAGCACGTGCGCATCGAACGCGAGCCGGACGGACGATTTCGCGTCCGCGACCTCGGCAGCCGAAACAAGACCTACGTCAACGGGGTGCTGGCTCCCGAGACCATCCTCTGCCCCGGAGACGTCATCCGGGTCGGCGACCACGTGTTGGAATACGTAGACGACGGCGCCGCCGCGACCGAGGCCACTCTCAATTTCCTGACCCCCGATCGCAAGGATCCGCCGCCCCTCGAGTGGATCAAATCGAAGATGCCGGTCGAGTTGACCCTCGCCCAGTTGGGGTTGTTGTCCTGGCTGTCGTCGGGAATGGCCATGACCTCGCGACCCGAGGACATCGCCGATGCCGCCCTGGCCCGGCTGGTGGTGGATCTCAAGGCCGACCGTGGGTTCGTCGCTCTCCGTGGCGAGGGCAAGCGTGAGCTACGCCCCATCGCCCAACGAGGGCTGTCCAAACCGCTGTCCGGCGATCTGATGCCGGTCAGCGAAACCTGCGTCTACAACTGCCTGCTCCAACACGTGGCCGGCCGCTATCCCCAGCAAGCCAACGAGATTGATCCCAAATCGGGATATGCAGCGGCGGGCATGGTGGCCCCGCTGATCTTCCACGGTGACGTGGTCGGGTTGATCTACGTGGACCGCCCGGCCACCAAACAGCCCTTCGCCGCGATGGCGTTGCAGCATCTCATCGCCGCGGGGGCTCAGTTGGGGGCATTGATGGGTGAAGCCTCTCGACGACTAGCCGAATCGGTTGGACGCCAGTCGGTGGCCTGGATGTCCAGCCTGCGCCGTACCCAAGACGCGTTGACGCCACGGCCCCACGAACTGGCGGGTTTCGAGTCGGCCACAAAATTCGTCCCGGGTCACCTGCGTTGCGGCGACTTGTGCGATGTAATTTCGCTGGACGAGGAGCGATGCTGTGTGGTGATCCTCGATGCGGGCGGCCAAGGGGTGACCGGTTTGGCTCAGGCTGCCGGCATTTCCGCAGCCTTGCGGGCCGCCCTGAACGTGGCCGGCGATCTCGACGAGTTGGGGGCGATCATGTCGTCCATCAACCAGACGGTGGCGGGTCAGAAGTCCCGCCAGCTCGTTCAATGCGTGGTCACCGGTCTGGACCGTTCGACCGGGCGCATCACCTACATCAATGCGGGCGGATCGCCGCCGCTGGTGATGTGTGGACCGGCTCGCCTGGTCACCTTGGATCACGCATCGCTGCTGCTGGGGATTGACCCGGACTTCGGGTACGACGTTTCGACCGTCGATCTGCCGGCCGATTTTCGATTGGTCGCCCATACGGACGGCGTGACCGAAGTGGTCAATGCCGGCGGAGAAGCGTTCGGCTCGCAGCGGCTGCACGAGGTTCTCCTGGAACGCGAGGCCTTCGCCAGCCCGGCGGAGGTCATCGATCGAATCGTGGGGGCGATGAGCGATCACGCCGCGGGCCATGTGCAGGATGATGATGCGTCACTCATAGTGGTGGGGCCGTAGCGACGGGGTCCGGAGGGAAAGTGGGTGTTCCATATACAGCGCCCATGCGAGCCGCGAACTTCAGTTCGCGCGGACTTGCTGCGTCCCGCGAGCGCCGATCCCGGGGAATCCGCGCGAACTGAAGTTCGCGGCTCGTTAGAATCGCCGGCGTAACGAGGTATCGGCGTAAGGAAACATCGAGAGTCAATCGACCATGCTCGCTTCACTAGCCGCTGAGCCGACGCTCGTTTCCAGCCTGGTCAAGGCCAAGGAACTAACCCGCGAAAAGCTGGCCGACTGCGAGTTCGACGCCCAGGCCTCCGGCGTGCCGCTGGTCGAGATCCTCCTATCGCGCGATCTGCTCAGTGAGACGGAGGCCGGACAGGTCTACGCCAAGCTGCACGGCGTTCGCTACCTGGACCTGTCACGCCGCCGCCCGTCGGCTGCGTGGGTGTTGTCCCTGCCTGAGAATGTCGCCCGGCGGAAACAGTGCCTGGTGTTCGGCGAGGTGTCCGGGCAGCTGGTGGTCGCCGTCGCCGATCCCTACGACCTGTCCATCCAAGCTGCGATCAGCGAACGATTCAACCGCCCCATACAGTACGTGGTCTGTCCGCGTTATCAGATCGCCGCAGCCCAGGACGAAATCTACGGCGACGCCCGAGCCAAGGGCGGTCGTATCGCGGACGTCGTCCCGGTCTCCTCCGCGGTGACCACCGTATCCGACACCGGGCTCAACATGGTCGAGCAACTGAACAGCATCATCGACGAGGCCGTCGATCGCCGGGCCAGCGATATTCATATCGAGCCGGAGAAGGATCGCCTTCGCGTGCGCCTGCGCATCGACGGCCGACTGATCGAAGCGCGAGCCTATCCGACCGAGATGCACGCCGCCCTGATATCGCGCATCAAAGTCCTGGCCACCCTGGACATCACCGAACGCCGCAAGCCCCAGGACGGCCGATTCAGCCACCACAGCTTCGAGCAGGAACTCGACATTCGAGTAGCCGTTATCCCCACCGCCAACGGTGAACGGGTCACGCTGCGTCTGCTGGCCATGGATCGGTCCCGCCTGGACCTGACCACGCTGGGGATGGAGCCGGAATCTCGCCAGGGCTTCGAGCGTATGATCCGCCGCCCTTACGGCATCATCCTGATCACCGGCCCGACGGGCAGCGGCAAGAGCACCACGATGTACGCCGCCCTGCAGCAGATCAATACCATCGACCGGCATATCATCACCGTCGAGGATCCGGTCGAGTACCACATCCCCGGGGTGAATCAGGTGCAGGTCGATGCCGAATACGGCGTGTCGTTCCCCATGGCGTTGCGTAGCATCGTCCGCCACGATCCGGACGTCATCATGGTGGGCGAGATACGCGACGAGGAGACAGCCCATCTGGCCTTGGAAGCCTCACTGACCGGGCACCTGGTGTTCGCCACGCTGCACACCAACTCGGCCGTCGGCTCGTTGACCCGGCTGCTGGACATGGGATGTGAGCCGTACCTGATTTCGAGCGCCATCATCGGCGTGATGGCCCAGCGATTGGTACGCAGGATCTGCGAAAACTGCAAACGCCCGATCGAGCCCAACCCAGCCGAGCGGGAACTGCTCAACATTCCCCCGGATCGAACGGGTGTGGAAATCTTCCACGGCGCGGGCTGCAGCCGTTGTTCGAGAAGCGGCTACTTCGACCGGGTGGGAATCTTCGAGTTCGTCCCCTTTGATACGGGCCTGGCCGAGCTGGTGATGAACAAGGCCCCGACCGAGGAGCTAACTCGCTACGCCGTCGATCACGGGGCCATCACCCTGCGAATGGACGCCATCAGCAAGGTTATGCACGGGCTGACCACCCTCCAGGAGGCCCTGCGGGTGACGACGAGCGAAATGTGACCGGGCGGGCGGAATTGCCGATTGTCGAGTTGCGATTGGCGTGTCAGGGATCCGCCCAGGGCACAGAATATTTAGGGACGCTAACGAATCCGAGCCGCGCCCGTGAGGAAGCGGTGTCTGGCCGACTCCCTCACGGTCGCGGCTCGGACTGTCAAGAGTTCTGCAAGAGCCTCCGACCGTCTGCCCCCGACACGTGGATCAAGGCGCCGCTAGGGCGCCGGGGCGAGCTTGACGATCTCCGCGATCGAGGGCACGCCGTCGTCCAGGATGAACAGCATGTAGTACCCCGGCGGAGCGACGAAGCCGGTCGGCGGAGCGCTGATCTTGAGCTTGTTGGTCGGATCCTGCGGATCCGGTAATTCCGCTCGTCCGGATCTGTGCGGGGGGCGGGCCGAAAGGCCCGTCCCTACCGCGACTTGGAAATAGCTCGCCTCTCGAGATGGGACGCACCAATTGCGTTCCACCCGATGATGGGTTTCGGAAGAGTGATTGTTTTCTCTTATCCCGTTCGCCCCGCGCCTGTGGGGCCACGCTTCACGCCAAAGGGATTAGCGCCCTACGGACACTCCCCGAATCTGGCCAGTACATAGCCCACATCGAGTGGATCCACCGCTCCGTCGCCGTTCTGGTCCGCGGCGTCACAATCAGCATCACCCTCTCCTACAAGGCAACCAAAACGCGCCAGGACGTACCCGCTGTCCAGGGGGTCGACGTTCCCGTCGGCGTTGGCGTCGCCTTCGCATTGAGCGGGTACGGGTGGATCATAGACGGCGATCCCCGTGGGCATCACGAAGAAATCGGTGAACACCGAGAAGTCGGCCAGGATAACCCAGGATCCATCGTTGGGGTCGATCGAGTAGAGAAACCCTCCCGGAGCGAAGACGTCGCCCACTGCGTAGTAAAGCTGGGTGTCGTCCGGTGAGACGGTCAGCGCAGTTGGGAAACTCGCGGAGCAACAGGGATTGGTAAAACCGGAGACGAGCAAGCGTCGAGTCCCGGGATCGGCGTTGTCGTACCGGTAAACGGCGTACTCACTGCCGTGGGGGCCATCGTGACCGAAGCCGGCCACAAACAGGTTCCCCACGCGGTCGAATGCCAGGGTCTGGAGAAACTCGGAGTTGGGCGGCAGGTCGAAAACGGAGGCGTCTCCGGCCGGCGTGATGCGCAGAATGACATCAGCCAGGTCGCCGGTGTAGAACAGATCGCCGCTGATTGGGTCGAAGTCGATCGCTCCGCGACCGTAGATTCCGTCGTCCTCGTCGGCGAAGACTTCGCCAGGTCCACCGTCGGCGGGAAAGCGGAGGATCGTGCTTTCAAACGCGTTGACCAGGTAGAAGTTTCCTGCTTCGTCGTAGTCGAGACCGTTGTAGCCAAAGGGCATCTGCAATCCATCCGACGCATCAAGAGGAATCGTGCTGGCGCCGGTGGGATCGAACTCCTGAACCCATCCCAGCCACCCCTCCTCGCCAGGAAAAAGATGTCCGGCGTTGAGAAGTCGTAGATGGGCGCTATCCGGCGTGAATGCCAGACCGCTCGCCGCACAAATACCATCGGACGAGTCGGCGAAGATGCTGGTTTCCCCGGTGACCGGGTCGATCTCCAGGATCGCCTCCTGCCCACCGAAATCGCATACCTCGAACTCTTCCACGCTTACGTACACGTGCCCGGGGATAAACTCACCGGCCAAAGTGCTCGCCGCAAGTCCCAGCAAGCACCACACGCCAAGCAGCACGCTCGTGACTCTCATCGTTGTTCCTCCACCGCAATGGCTTCACTCGACCCGGCGAGGCTCGAACACCCGGTATTATCCGACCTCCGCACCATCCCATCAAGTCCAAACAAAGAAGCATTCCGCCGAGTTTCCCCTGAGGTGCCGAATATCAACTTGTTCAACGAGCTGGCGACCACGCTACCCATTCGCGCGTTTCACGCCTGGAAGGGCTGTCGCCTCTTGCAGGCCACCCCCCACAGAGCCAAATCGCTCGATCGGCCGGAATGCCCGGCGGCTTCGGGTCCGGACTTGCGCCCCGGCGCCCCTTCGGGGCTGGTGTGGGGCTGCGGTCTCGGGCGCCGCCATCGCGGGCTTGTATTGCCCGCAACATCCAGCTACACCACCGCTCGTTCAAGGGACAGGATCCGGTACGCCGGTAGTTCGGTTCCAGATCGGTCGGAGAATCTCGTTGACTCACGTTCTTCGCATGGTGGGCCAACGCTTGCATCTCATGCGTTTCGACATCGGCGAAATGTCCGGGGCCCTAGGCGACTTGGGAACGTTCATTCCGCTGGTCGTTCTGCTGGTCAGCACCTGCGGGATGGACATCGGCACGGTGCTCATCTTCGCCGGGGCGTTCAACGTCATCACCGGCATCCTGTTCAACCAGCCCATCCCGGTCCAGCCGATGAAGGCCATCGCCGCGGTGGCCATCGCCGAAGGGCTCGCTCCCGGCCAAATCGCCGCGGCCGGATTCTCGGCTGGGGTATTGGTTCTCGTATTGGGACTCACCGGCCTGGTGACCTGGGCCCAGCGCATCATCCCCAAAGCCGTCGTCCGGGGAATCCAGCTGGGGATCGGCATCAAGCTGGCGGCCATGGGTGCTGAGATGGCCCTGTCGCTCGACTGGTGGGGATTGGACAGCCGGGTGGTCGCGGGTGCCTGCGCCCTGTTGGTGCTGGCCACCGCTGGCCGAAAACGCTTTCCCTCCGCGCTCATCATCTTTGCCGCCGGCTTGGCCATTGTGTTTCTGGGAAGCTCCAGTCTGCTCGCCGGTGCTACCCTCGGCTGGGAGGGATTCGTCCCAGTGTGGCCCAGCTTGACGGAGTGGAAGGTCGGCATCCTGCACGGGGCTATCCCTCAGCTACCGCTGACGCTGCTCAACTCGGTAATCGCAGTCTGCCTGCTCAGCGGCGATCTGTTTCCCGGGCGGGGGGTGAGCGTGCGAAAGATGGCCATCAGCGTCGGGCTGATGAACGTCGGAGCCTGTCTGTTGGGCGGCATGCCGTCCTGCCACGGCTCGGGCGGTTTGGCAGGTCAATACCGTTTCGGAGGACGAACCGGCGGCAGCGTGGTGATGCTGGGATTGGCAAAAGTGGCCATAGGTTTGTCGCTCGGTGCGGCGGCGATGACGATTCTGCTCGCATTCCCCGTCTCGGTCCTCGGCGTGCTGCTGGTGTTCGCCGGTCTGGAACTCGCCCTGCCGGCCCATGATTGCAACGATCGCCAGACGTTTTTCATCGCCGCGGCGACGGCCATCGGTATCCTGGCGGCCGACACGTGGATCGGGTTCTTGTTCGGGCTGACGGCGGCCGGGCTTTTATTGCGCTTTGGGCGCTCGTCCGATGTATCATGACCCTCGCAGCCGGGGGGTCTGTGGGTCCGTGGGTCTGTGGGTCCGTGGGTCGCTGCCGATAGGGATCAAGAAATGGTCAACGCAAGCGAACCCAGTCAGCCTCGACGAATGTTCTTCCGCGAGGGATTCGCCCGCCTCATGGGGCCGGTGGCTGATTTTATCGAGGGGCGATTGGAAACGCCCACTGCGCGTACGCTCCTTCGCCCGCCCGGTGCACTGGCAGAACGTGGTTTCCTGAGCACCTGCCAGCGGTGCGGCTCTTGCGTCGAGGCCTGTCCGGCCAACGCGATCATCGCCCTGCGCAGCACGGACGAAAACCTGCACGACACCCCGGTCATCGACCCTGACCTGGCCGCCTGTGTGGTCTGCACGGACCTGTCCTGCATGAGGGTCTGTCCCAGCGGGGCGCTGAGCTTGGTCGCATCTCCTTCGGAGATCGACATGGGACTGGCGATTGTCGACCATCAGCAATGCGTCCGATCCTCCGGCGAGGAGTGCGTCAAGTGTGTGGAAATATGCCCGCTGGGTGCGCAGGCCATTCGGGTGGATGAACAGGGGCGGGTGGACGTGATCGCCGGCGGATGCGTGGGTTGTGGAATGTGCCAACTCGTCTGCCCCACCCAGCCGAAGGCGATCGTGGTACAACCTCATCGCACCATCGAGCCTGCAAGCGTCGAGCCGCGTACGTCATGACGGAACCAACGAGCGAGATTATGCCATGATGCCGACACTGTCGCACAGCCTGTTGATCGCAATTCTGACCGTCGTCGGCGTCACCTCTCCTCCCGATCCGAACGCGGGCACCTACATCGGTAGTGGAGCAAACGGGGCGAGCCTCCGGCTTCAACTTCTGGACGGCGGAAGTTTCGTTTACACGGAACGCCGGCCGGACTCGCGTGCCCGCATTGAACAGTTTTCATCTCCGGGGGCGAGCGGTGGGCGTAGTATCGACCCGCGCCGGTATCGGGGGACGTGGAAGCACGACGGAGAAGCAATCGTTCTTGCGCCGGTGTACGATCCAAAGGGCGAGGACTTTCCCGACCTTCCAGTCCGATGGCTCCTGCTGGGCTGGGATGCGAGAACGTACCTGGTCCCCGAAGGCAAGCTGATCGTCCTCTGCAACGCCTACAATCTGGGGACCGAGCCACGGGTCGACCCGACCGGCGATCCATACCTACTGCTACGCGACAACGCGTGGACTCAACCAGCCACCGGCCGACCAGCGATTCCGGAGGTCTGGCGTTCATTCCTTCTCGATGATCCGATCTCCGGTAAGCTGATTCGGATTGGCGAGGATGGTTTCGGCTATCTGGACATCGGTGGCGAGCACGGCCTACTAGCCGGCATGCAGCTCGTGGCGTCCGACGCGGCGTGTGCCGACAAGAATGCAGCAGCGTGCCTCCGCGCCGTCCGTCTGAAAGTCGTCTGCCCATGCGACGATTCCGCCCGAATCGAGTTCGTCAATCCAGGCGTCGCCGGTCCAGCTTCACCCATGGTGTCCATCGGCGATGTTGTCTCCACCACCCTTCGTCGAGCGTCCAAGACCAAGGCGGATGGTCAAGACGCGCCGAACTAGAGCCGATGGACGGCCGGTTCTGCCGCTGGCCAAGGCGACCACGAGGATATCCGCCGTTTCCGTGCCGACAGTCTCCTAGAAGTACACCGCCGGTCCTGCTTTACCCGACTGGTAGCGTTGCGACACTCCCCAACAACGTTCTTTCCGGACTCAACCCCATAGCCCGCCAACCTCTCGTCGGCACCCCCTAGCCTGGATAATTCACGAGTGTGAGGTGGTTTGCGCATAGAGACGGCCTTCTCGACCTTGTATGATTAGCCTGGATAATTCACGAGTGTGAGGTGGTTTGCGCATAGAGACGGCCTTCTCGACCTTGTATGATGGGGTTTTGACGACTCAACCATACGAAGGCAAGGAGGCCGTTCCGTGACAGAGTGTAACC
>JADFPW010000129.1 GCA_022562105.1 Planctomycetota bacterium | reverse complement strand
GATCAGCGGATACGTCGCCCACACCGGACGCAGTTACATCTGCCCGGACGTGACCAAGGATTCGCGCTACCTGACCGGATTGGCCGACGCTCGGTCGTCATTGACCGTCCCCTTGCGACTTAACGACGCGGTCATCGGCGTGCTCAACGTGGAGAGCGACGAACCGGCGGCGTTTACCGAGGACCATCGCCAGTTCGCCGAGATTTTCGCCCGCCACGTCGCCCTGGCACTACACATCCTCGATCTGCTGGTCTCCGAGCGCTACACCGCCACCGGCAAGCTGGGCAGCGACGTGATGGCTGAGATCCGCGGGCCGGTCAGCGATATTCTCACCGACGTGGCCTCCCTCAAGGAGGACTACATCGGCCAGGATGACCTGCGCCATCGCTTGGACAAGATCTCCGACTACGCCGTGGCCATTCGCGAGTCCATCAAGCAGGTGACCGATCCGGGGCGGGGGTTGATCACCCGTCGTACGACGAACAAAGCTCGGCGGGATCCCATCCTCGGTGGCAAGCGGGTGCTGATCGCCGACGATGAGGAGGTCATCCGCGAAACCGTGTGCGACGTACTGGTCAGCTATGGATGCGAAGTCTGCGGAGTGGCCAACGGACAGGAGGCCATCGACGCCATCGGACGGACGTCCTTCGATCTGGTGCTCAGCGACATTCGCATGCCGCTCAAGAGCGGCTATGACGTCTTCGCGGCGGCCAAGGAGGCCAACAGCTCCACACCGGTTATTCTGATGACCGGGTTCGGATATGACCCCAACCACTCCATCGTTCGCGCCCGCCGCGACGGCCTCGCTGCGGTCCTCTTCAAACCGTTCAAAGTCGAGCAACTGCTCGGCGAACTCCGAACCGCCCTGCGCAACGCCAGCACGCCAGCATAGGTAGGTCGAAGCGAGCCGACGACTTTCCGGCTGCGCCGGAATCGCGCCTTGGCGATCCTGCGCCAGCAACTTGTCTGTTCGGTGACCGGGCTGGGTAGTACGATTTCTTCTCGTGGAACGATTCGAAGCCATCGTGGTCGGATTGGGCGGGATGGGAAGCGCTACCCTGTTTCACCTCGCCCAGCGCGGGATGCGCGTGCTCGGAATCGAGCCGAATGGGATCGCCCACGATCGCGGCAGCTCGCACGGCCAGACGCGCATCATTCGCAAAGCCTACTTCGAGCATCCAGCCTACGTGCCGCTCGTCGAGCGATCCTACACCGGCTGGGCGGAACTGGAGGCGTTAAGCGGTGAGCAGCTCCTTCAACAGACCGGTCTGCTGACCGTGGGCCGAGCCGACAGCGATGTCATCGAAGGCACCCTGCGATCCGCTGGTGAGCACAGCCTGGCCATCGAATCACTGAACCCTGACGACCTGCAACGACGATTCCCGATGTTCCGTGCAAATGAGGAGATGATCGGTCTGTGGGAAGGAGATGCAGGATTCCTCCATGTCGAGGATTGTGTCCGGACCTACATCGAACAAGCCACCGCCTGCGGTGCAACCCTCGCTCTCGGCGAGGCGGTGGAGAGCTGGAAATCGACCGAGGCCGGCGTCACGGTCACGACTCAGTCAGGCCGCTACGGGGCGGATCGGCTGATTCTCTGCGCCGGTCCGTGGACGACCGGCCTCATTCCGGGCAGCCATCTCCTGATCGAAGTGCGGCGCAAGGTGATGTTGTGGTTCGACGCTCCCGATGAGCGTTTCCATGTCGGCCATGGTTTTCCGGTGTTTTGCTTCGATACGCCGGGAGGATTCTTTTACGGCTTCCCCGCCCTGGCCAACGGGCTTCTCAAAGTGGGCGAGCATTCCGGCGGACAGCCCCTGCCCGATCCCGACCAAATCGATCGGTCGCTGAGACCGGAGGATCAGACGCCGGTTCTGGAGTTCCTGCGAGAGCACGTGCCCGACGTTGGCCCCGAAGTACGAGCCCACTCGGTGTGCATGTATTCCATGACGCCGGACGAGCACTTCATCGTGGACTTCGTGCCCGATAGGTCCAACGTCATCGTCGCAGCCGGTTTCAGCGGACACGGGTTCAAGTTCGCTCCGGTCATCGGCTCGGTGCTTGCGGACCTGGCCCAGCAAGGTCGAACGGATGAATCGGTCGATTTTCTGTCGGCCGCCCGGCGGTTCCCAGGCGCCAGCCACACCTAAACCACTCGCCGCGATTTGGCGCCGCTCATCCGAGCCGCGACCGTGAGGAAGCGCAGGCCGAGTTGCCTGTGTGGCGCGCATTCGCACACCGTCATCTAGTCGGGGCTGTGGTCCTTGAGCGTCGACTCTGAACTGGACAGGATCTGCTTGATGGAGCTTAGCAGGCGACGTTCGAGCGGTTGGTCCCGTCGAACGAACACCCATACGGCTTTTTGATCTTCCGTGCTGGCACCACCGCGATCGATCGGCGTATAACTTGGATTATCGTCGATGCGGCGATCGGGGGCGAATAATCGGAGACGTTCCGTGTCGAAGACTTCGACGATCGCCCGGCAGTACAACTCGGTGCCGGTCCCGACGGGCACGGCCCGCAGCTCGACGGTGCGCCGGACGCGGTCACGTCCGCGAAGCCAATCACCGGTTCGCGTTCGGGCGAGACGCTCGAATGACTCCTTCGGCCTGGTGGTCAATAGGCTCCGCCGATGGTCCAGTGTGGCGACGACAAACTGGTACTCGTCGCGCAGGACTTGTTCGGCGATCTTCAAGGCGTCGATCCCCTGGTGGTGAGGCAGTTCCAACCGCATGTGGCCAAGTCGCGAAGGTACACCGGAACTGCAACCGCCGACCCACACCAGGGCGAGTCCTATTTTGATCGACATTCGCAGCGTCATGATTCTCATTATTCTGCGTTTTCCAGGCGGGGTCAGTGGCGAGCTCTGGTCCGCGGCTCGCTTGTTCAACGCCCACGGGCGTACCCAGCCTCATTGTCGCCGGGATAGTTCCGTTTGCAAGTGCGGCTGTTTGTCTGGTGGTCGCTCAGAGTGCCGAGTCCTCCAGGCGCGATGAGATGGAGGGGTCGACGCCTACCTCTCATTCGACCGGTGGGCGATCTCGCTGTTACCATAGTCGGAGTCCGACAGGCGAGGCGGCGGATCGGGTTGGCGGCTCGGCTGGACCGCCCGGCTGGTGGACCCGGGGGTGACGGGCGAGCGAGGCGTGGCCCCGTCACGCCCGATGGGTGCGATAGCAATGAGTACAAGTCGGACTAAATGGTCGGCGATCCTGCTCAATGTGCTGGTTCCCGGTTCGGGTTTGGTCATCCTGCGGCGGGAGTGGCTGGGGCTGTGCCTGGCGTTGCTCTACGGCCTGCTAGCCCAGACAGCGCTGTGGGGTGTTTGGCTGATTCCCATCTCGATTCCCCGGTTGGTGGTCGTGGGCAGTGCGATCAGCGCCGCAGCAGTTTGGGCGGGGGCCCAGTGGTTGTTGATCCAGCGGTGGCGCCTGGTCGCTGCACCGGAGGTGGAGCTGGAACTCGAACGTCTGCTGGCCCAAGCCGATGCGGCGATGGAGACCGGCGAACTCGAATCGGCCCGCCGGATCCTTCTCGTGGCCCGATCGCTCAACGACGAGCACATCGGGGTCAACATGCGCTGGGGACGCCTCATGCAGCTCATGGGTCGCTTTCATCACGCTCGATCGACGTGGCGTCGGGTGCTGCGACTGCGCCCCAGTGACCAGCAAGATCGCCAGGCCCGCGAGGCGTTGGCTGCGATACCTCCAAAGACGTAGAGGTTCGATCAGAACCCTCGACGTCGCGCCCCGTGCCGGCGTGACCCGATTCTCGCACCCCCATCGGCGAGAATCCCTTCCGGCATCCCGGGTCCGCCGTCTCAAGGCCCGCGGGCGAGACCAGATTCTTGAAATGCCAGGGCCTTGGGCGGGAGTTACCCTATGGGGGTCGTGACCCGAATCATCCAACCGAGACCATAGACCAGAGGATCGGCCGACATGGACGACAAAACGCCAGTGAAGACGCCGACGCGAACGCCGGTGTGGCAGTGGATCCTGGTAATCGCCGCGCTCGCCTTCAGTACGTACCAACTCGTCGGCGGGCTGGCCGACTACAGCTCGGGCTCGGGTGGGTGGTTCCGGGGAAACCGCCCTCGCCGATCGTGGGACATGGCCCGCAAGATCAGACGCACGGAGGACCAGCAGTTCCTGTGGGCCTTGGGATCGTTCAATGCGGACGACTCGTCCTCCCAGTGGTTCGACATGACCGATTCACCGTTGACGCTCGAAAGCATCAATCACGGCATCGGGCGTGACACGATCCCCTCGATCGACCACCCCCTGTTCGTCCACCCCGACGACCCGCGACTGCGCAGTCGGTGGGGCCGCGATGACCACGCCGACATCAGCGATCTGCGTGTGATCGGATATGAAAGCGGCGGTGACGCTCGTGCCTATCCGGTGGCGTTGCTCGACAACCACGAACTGGTCAACGACACCATCGGAGGCAAACCCGTCACCGTGGGATGGTGACCGCTGGATCAACTGTCCGTAGTTTACGGACGCGAAGTGGACGGCGTGGTCACCACCTTCGGCACGACCGGATACACCTACAACAACATTTTTCTGCTATACGACCGGCATAGCGACACGGTGTGGTATCCGCTGGACGACGGCGCCTTCGACGGAATCGGGGGTACGCTCCTGGGGCATAAGATTCCCTTCATTACCAAACCGCCCATCATGACGCTGGCGGAATGGCGACAGTTGTATCCCGAGACGCTGGTACTCCTCCGCGACGCGCCACCGGCCCTGTCCGAAGAGACCGTCGAGTTCGAGCAGACGGTGGAGACCGAGGAGACGGTGGCCGCGCTCACACTAACCGACGATGTGTGAGGGTTTCGTCGGCCCCGATCTGGAGTCCATGACCATGCTGAGAGGGTGTTTGAGAAGCGTGGCGACCAACCGAGCCCCGACCGGGAGGGAGCGGTTTCCGCACCCGAATTGGACCGCTTCCTCACCGGCGCGGCTCGGACAGGGACTTCTCGTACACACTCTGAGAGTCTTAGCACCCTTTGATCGTCGTCACCGGGCCGTCCCTGTCGCCGCCCTGGGGTTCGTTCTGATCCTCGTGGGAGCGTGCCGCGTGATCGGCCCGTCGCCGCTGCCACCGGGCGCCCAATCCCCCACGGGAGCAGACTCCGACCCGTTCGGCGATCTTGCGACCGACTCGGACTCCGGGCTCGACACAGGCTCGTCGTTTGTGCCCTCGCAGCGCGGAGGGGCGCCAGGCGTGTGGATCGCATCGCAGGGCACGCTCGTGTTCTTCGGCGGGATGCTGCCCATTACGGCGGACACGCTGCAATTCGATGCCGCCGCCCGGGCCTGGGCCGAATTGTCGACCGCCTCCGGTATCGCTGGGCCGGGCGCCAGGTGCCACCATACCCTGGTATCCGATGGCGGAGCCGAGAACATCTTCATGTTCGGCGGCTTCTCGTTCTTCGGTCGGTTCAACGACACCTGGCGGTACGATGCCGACGCGGCTCGCTGGACGCTCGTCGAAGCCACCGGCTCGGTGCCGGCGAAACGCTGTCTGCACTCCGCCGCCTACGTCACCTCGCGCCAGGAAATGCTGGTCTACGGCGGGATCAGCGGGGCGGGCGTTTCGTCCGACGATTTCTTCGCCGATACCCATATCCTCGATCTACACGACGGTGAGTGGTCGCTGCTGGGCGCAGCCGGGCCGGGAAAGCTCGCCGGGGCGGTGACCGTCTACGCATCGAATGACGATGCCGTCTACCTCTGGGGTGGAAAGCAGGTGGACACCTACCCCAGCACCCTGTGGCGATTCGATGTGCAGACGCGAGTCTGGGAGCAGATCGAAACCACCGGCGACCTCCCGCGTGGGCGGGAAGATCCCACCTATTTCTGGGATGACCAGCAGGCCACCCTGTACGTGTTCACCGGCCGAAATGACACCACGTCCGAGGTGCTGCTGGACGACGCCTACGCTCTGGATGTGGCCGCACGACAATGGAGGCCCCTGGACACGAGCGGCGCCCCTGCTCCGCGCTGGCGGGGCACGGTGGTCTTCGATCCTGACAGCTCGGTTGGTTACCTGTTCGGCGGCTGGCGCGACTTCGGCGGCCTCGAAGCCTTCAACGACACCTGGCGCTACGATCCAGCCACCAACGAGTGGACTGAGGTGACGGGCGGGGGAGTCAATGCTCGAACCCGGTGAGCCGGCTGGGCTACTCGGGTTCGGTCGGGGAATCCGCCGGCGCGTCCTCATCGCCAGGTGGCGTGTCGGCGGGCGAGGTATCGTCCACCGGCGCATCGTCAGCCGGCGAATCCGCAGACTCTGCTTCAGGCGATTCGGCATCCGGCTCGGGCGAATCGACATCCTGCTCGGAGGTGGAGTCAGCCTGCGTCTCTTCGTTGACCTGGTCGACTTGTGTTTCTTCGCTCACGTCGTCGGCGGGTGGGATGTCTTCCGGATCGGTTGGGGTATCGGTCGTCGGAGTGGGCAAGACCACCGGCGGCGGCCGAACGGCCAGCGTCACCGGTTGAAAGACTTCATCGAGGTCGTTGAGACGCTCGGTGGCCAGCGTGGTCAGCGGCGTCAGTTGAAGACGCGCATCGTCGACAATCCGCTGCAAGTACTCGCGGGAACGGTCACGATGGGCCGGATCCTGATCGGCCACGAACAGGGTTTGCTCCAGAATGGCTTGACCCATCAGGGCGGTCCCGTACTCCAGCGCGTGATCGGAGTAGCGTTCGATGATCTCCGCGCAGGCCTGGCGGGCCTCCTCGACGAAATCCATCTGCACCTCCCCGCTGGCGGCGCTGATGAGGCGGGATGAGGCAATGGCGGCTCGACTGCTCAGAGCCTCGAGCGTGAATTGGTCCTGCTGAATCTCCGACGCTAGTTCCTTGAGTCGTTCGATGGACTCGCGACACTCGTCGTCGGTGGTGAGGCTGGTGGCGAGGCCCAGGGACAGAAGTTGTCCGTAGGCGGAGTTCAGGGCCGCTGCTGAACGATTATTCACGTACCATCGGCTACCGAGCAGGCCGCCGATGACGATCAAACCGATGACCACATACGAGCCGTTCTTGCGAAAGAACGCCCCCGCATCGGTTAGCAACTGATTCAGCTCGTTGGCCCGAAGTTCCTGGCGTCTTCCCGTCTTCATTTCTTGTCTCTGCCGACCGGCGGCGATGTGGCCCGTTCCTCCTGGGCGATGATGACCTGCACTCTGGTCTTGCCCATGCTCGAGGCGGTGATCTGCATGGCGCACGATTCGCTGGCCTTTTCGTACCGCATGGTGATCAGCCCGCCCACGTTGCCTTCGCTGACTTTGATCCAGCCGGCCAGGGGCATCTGTTCCAGGTAGAAATTGCGGACCGCGTACTTGTTGGCCTGCCCCTCGTAGACGTGGCGAAGATACAGGCGGCGTACCCCGGTGGATCGCGACTCACCCAACTGATCCACGATCGCGAAACCGGTGGGAATGGGCACGTCGCGTTCGTACGATCGCGGCGACGGCAATAAACGGGCCATCCGCTGGGTGGTGCCGCCACCGGTATTGCATCCGCCCACCAACGCCGCCAGCAGCGCAAGGCGCCCCGCATGTCCGAGTCTTCGTCCAGGTCTCATCATTCCCACCACTCCCACGCCGCCCCCCCCACCTGGGCCGCGCCGCCCGGGTGGTGCCGACCCACGTTCGGGCCGCACGCTGACGCTCCTGACTACCGGTCAGCAGCCTAGGCCATCCCGCCGAACCGGTCAACGCGGTCGCAGCCACGAGAGGACTCCCGCCTCGGACGCCGAAATCGCCATTCATCGCTGCTCGGGCCTGGGAGTGAGTTGCGAACTGACTACCGGAAACGACGAGTCGAGCGGCAGGGAGGACGGCACCTAGAAACCCGTAGGGGTTCATCCATGGCAGCCGTGTCATCGGCCGACTGGACTCGCCTGCGGTCTGCCCTGGCCAGACCGCTACGCCCCAGTACTGATATCGGAGGGCAGCGCAGTCTGTTCCGGCTTCGCTACATCTTGAACCCTTGAGAATCTCCCGTTGGAAACTGTGCTCCTTTGCCGTTAGTATCTGGTAGCGTCGTCGAGTCCCAACCTAGTCGGATCGTGAGTTCGTCCGGGCATGGCTGCGCTTGGGGTGTTCGACTAACGGCTCAGGGGCAGCCTGGGGTATCGTAGGGCGGGCATTGCGGATCCGCATCCCTGGCTGTCGGTATCTCGTTTTGGCGACGGCGGTGGGTGGTGTTTAGCCTTCTGCAAAGCGGCCGGCGGGGCCGGCTCCGGCGTCTGAGAGGCGGGTCGCGTCGAGAAGGCAGCGACGTGGACCGATAAACTGGAAACGAAGCCGAGTGGGCAAGAGCCGAGAACGATCCCGAAGAGTCGTCCGCTTGGCGGTATGTGGTGTTCTGTGGTGTAGCGCGAGCTAGAGGAGCGAAGTATGTCAATGATTGCGAAACGTAGGCGTCGGCGGACCGGCGGATTCACGTTGATCGAGTTGCTGGTGGTGGTTTCCATCATCGCCCTGTTGATCTCGATTCTGCTGCCATCCCTGTCGCGTGCCCGGGAGCAGGCCAAGCTGACGGTCTGCTCGGCCAACATGAACGGCATCACCAAGGTTCTACTCACCTACCTGTTCGATCTGAACAAGATTCCGCTCTATGCAATGAGGGATGCCAATGGCAATGTCTTGGGCTGGGCGTCGTGGACCTACGGCGGTTGGTCGGGTCGCAACCGGGAACACTGGGAGGGATACTTTCAGGGGTTTGCCAACGTGCAGACCAGCGAGCGTCCGCTGACCGTCTACGCCCTCAAGGGCGGCCAAATCGCCGACCAGGAGTCCCTTGTTCCAGACGATTGGCCCGATGCCAATACCTGGCCGACGGAGGAGGCTCCGGTTTACAAGTGCCCATCGGATACTATCTCGGCCCAATGGCAGTGGAGCCAGGGGCCGGATTCCACCCAGCTTTCCGCCTACGACGATGTAGGCACGAGCTATCAGCTCAACTTCTCGTGGTGGGAACAGTACTATCCGTCGCAGTGCCCGCCGGGAACTGAGGACTGCTTCGAGTACGCAACGGACGTCCTCGGGCCGCAGCTCTTCCTCAAGCAAATGACCCGGCACGGGTCGCGGTTCACGGCGATCTTCGAGGATCCTTGTGATTATGGCCTGAACGCCGGGCTGGGGCTCGGCGGCTCGGGGATTCAGACCATGGGATTCCATGGGCGATTCTCGAAACACGTGGCGGCATACCTGGACGGCCACGCCGGGTACCGGCTCATGGATACGCGCCATTTGCACGACTCCAAGCCGAATCCGCCCGGTCCTCGCCATAGCGACGAGAGTGTGGTGGGAGGATGGACCGCTTGCGACGAGGATCTACCTCACGTGTCGGGTGGTCGTCACGGTTAGTGCGTCGTCGCCCATAACGCGGCGGGATAGCCTGAATCCCGATCCGCGACCGTCAGGGAGTGATAGTTGGCGGGGCGGCTGCATCGTTGGCAAGCGTGTCTTACGGGCGCGGCTAGTGCACCGATTCAGAAGTTCTGATCGACGAAGCGCTGGACCACCATGCAAGTGGTCGGCACGGGTAGCCTCGGCGGCGGGATCGGGCCAAGCGTTGCGTCCAGAGGCCGGACATGACGCTGTTCGTTCTCAAAGCGGCGACAAGGGCTGATGAGTTGGCAACGAAGCCCGAGTTGGGCAAGTGTCAAGAGTGGGGCTGACGAGTCGCCCCCTTGACGGTAAGTGGTGTTCTGTAGTGTAGCACGAGCTAGAGGAGCGAAGTATGTCAATGATCGCAAAACGTAGGCGTCGGCGGACCGGCGGATTCACTTTGATCGAGCTCTTGGTGGTGGTTTCCATCATCGCCCTGTTGATCTCGATCTTGTTGCCATCGTTATCGCGAGCCCGCGAGCAGGCCAAGCTGACGGTCTGCCAGTCCAACATTTCCAGCGTGGGCAAGACGTTCATTTTGTACCTTCTGGACCTGAACAAGATTCCTCTGTTCCAAACGTCAAACAACAGCTGGTGCTCGTGGAGCTTCGGCGGCTGGTCGGGTACCAATCGTGATCACTGGGAAGGCATTGCCGGAGGTGTCTTTAACATTGAGACGGCTGATCGCCCTCTGTCCGTCTATGCCCTCAAGGGCGGAACCATAGCCCGGGCGGTGGACACGGTACCAGACGATTGGGCCGGTGGTCCCGAGACCTGGCCGACGGAGGAGACTCCCTCCTACAAGTGTCCATCGGATCAGCTCTCAGCTCAATGGCAGTGGGGCAATCCGGACTCCACCCAGGTTTCAGCTTACAATGATGTGGGTTCGAGCTATCAGCTCAACTTCCATTGGTGGGGCCAGGCTACGGAAGACGAGGCCTGCGAACCCACCGACCTCCCGTGCCAGGTAAACCTGGGCGTGCTGCTCTATCTGGGGCAGATGAATAGGAACCCGGCCCGGTTTGTCTCCCTGATGGAAGACCCGATGGATTGGGGTTTGGCCGCGGGGTGGCCAGGAGGCCCCGGCATCCAGACGATGGGCTTCCATGGGCGGTTCTCCAAGCATGTAACGTTCTTCCTGGACGGACACGCCGGAATAGATCTCATAGACACTCGGCATCAACACGATTCGAAACCCAACCCGCCCGGGCCGCGACACGGAGGACTTTCCGTTGTCGGGAACTGGACGTGCATCGACGAGACCAAAGCGCATGAGGACAGTTCCCGACACTCTTCCTAGCCTGAGGAGTGTAGGGTTGAGCAGCGGCGTGGGGCCGCGCGATTGAGAATGCATCGGCGGGGCGGGCCCAGCCGGCGGACTTGGATGTGTCCGCCGCAAGCTGGGAACGCCCCGCTTCTCCTTGACCTTCCATATCGCCCGTGGCTTCCGGCGGGAACAGCCGGTCTGGATCGCCTGGTGGGCGTGCAAGCCGCGTGAGGGCCGGGCTGGATCCGAGGTGGCGCTAGCTGCCCGCCGCAACTTGCCGTGCTAGCCATGTTTTTGGATCCCCGTCCCCCCGGATCGTGGCTCCACGCTGCCCACCCCCATCCACGCCCTTTTGGACAGGCGACTCCCTCGCCGCCCCCTCG
>JADFPW010000128.1 GCA_022562105.1 Planctomycetota bacterium | reverse complement strand
TTGTCTTGCCGGCACGTCACCTCGAGATCTTGCCCCTAAAGGAAGCTATGTCTCCGATTTCGAAGAGCGAAAAAGACTGATGGAGGCGAACCACGTCGATCAGCACCATGCGGGCGGTGACTATGGTGCACATAATCTCGTGTTGCTGTGTAAGTATCACCACCGCGAGTTAGGCGACGCGTTGAGTAGGCAGATGGTGTTGGCTGCGTTGGTCAATGGAAGCAACGACCACACTGTCGAGTTGGACGTGGATGGCATGGCTACGCCGGGCGTTTTTCCGGACACGGCCGGCAATCCCGCCGTTCTAACAACATTGGACAGCCTTCACGTCGGGATCCTGGGCGGCAATGATTCGTTCAGCGATGAGAACGGCGACTTCGTCATCGCCAATGGAGGCAATTCGAATGTCACCGTCGCGGGCGAGGCCGCCATGGGAATTTGGACGAACGTCATTCCGGACCAGGGCTCATCCATCACCGCCACCGACAATGTTTCGCCGCCGGGACCGGCGGACCTGCTGCTCAATAATGGCCCGACGGAGTTCGACACTGCACAGGTCAACGCCCACATTCACACGACGTTGGTGCATGACTTCTACAAGGACCGCCAGCCCACCTTTACCGGACTGGACATCGCCATCCCGACGTTTGTGAATATCAGCTCGACCTGCAATGCGTTCTACAGCGGCAACACGATCAACTTCTACAACGCCGCAGGGGGGAATGGGTGCCCCAACACGGCGTATACCACCGTCATTGCACATGAGTACGGTCACTTCATGGTGGCCGCCCACGGGTTGGGTCAGGGCTCCTTCGGCGAGGGGCTCGGCGATACGTTGGCGAACATGCTCTACAACACCTCCGGTACGGGCCATGACTTCTTCGGTCCGGGCGGCGGTCCGCTTCGGGATGCACTGGACTTCGTGCCCTATCCCTGTGGCGGTGAGATTCATTTCTGTGGCGGGACGCTCGCCGGGGTCTGGTGGCGGATCAAGCTGAACTTCGACGATCTGATGGGAGAGGAAGCCGGCTTGGCAGCTACTCAGCAGCTCTTCACCGACTGGATGAGAATGACCAGCGGAGGCAGCGGCAACGACTCGGCTCACCCGGGTACCGCGATCGAGGTGCTGACCATGGATGACGATGACGGCACCATCGGTAACGGTACACCTCACCGCAACGAGATCTGTGAGGCGTTCGCGTCCCAGAACATCGGTTGCCCGGAGCTGGACGTGATTTCGTTTGAATACCCCAACGGTTTGCCTGGGGCCATGATCGCCCCGAACACCGAGACGAGCGTTTTCGTCCACGTGATCGGCGTGGAAGGCACTCCGGAACCGGGTACGGGAACGGTGAGCTACAGCATCGACGGCGGCCCGTTCACCACCGTAGCCATGACCGAGTTGGTGGACAACGAATACGAGGCCACCCTTCCGGCGATCGAGTGTGTAGAGAAGATCGACTTCTACTTCAGCGCCGAGGACACCGGGGGCAACGTCTTCAGCGACCCGTCCAGCGCTCCGGACTCGACCTTCTCGAGCATCGCCTTTACCGGTACTACGTCTCCGGTGTTTTCTCACGATTTCGAGACCAATCCCGGCTGGACCGATTCCGGCAATGCTTCAACGGGTCATTGGGATCGCGGCGTGCCCATCGACGATAATCGCGGCGATCCGCCGACCGATTTCGACGGGTCCGGTCAGTGTTTCGTGACCGGAAATGCTCACGATGAGGACGTTGACAATGGATCGGTCACCCTGACCTCGGTGAGCTACGACCTGAGCGGGTTGTTGCGGCCCCAGGTGCGCTACGCCCGTTGGTACCATAACTCGTTCGGCAACGATCCACATAACGATATATTCGAGGTGGACGTGTCCGACGACGGTGGGAATACGTGGACGAATCTGGAAATCGTCGGGCCCGGCCCAACCAGCGAGAACGGTGAAGTCGACGGCGGGTGGTTTGTCAAGGAGTACGATATTGTCTCAGTTATCGACATCACCGATGAGTTCCGGATTCGCTTTACCGCGTCCGATCCTGACCCTGGCGCAGTAGTCGAGGCGGGCATTGACGCCTTCGAGATCTTCGATCTCGTTTGTGACGTGGCGGATTGTGAGGGCGATGCCAACGGAGACGGGGTCGTGGATCCGCTGGACTCCGGGTTCGTCCTGGCCCGCTTTGGCTGCGAGGTGGGCGGCGGCAATCCGACCTGCGACGACGCCGACCAAAACGGCGACGGCGAGGTCGATCCTCTGGATGTCGGGTTCGTGCTGGCCCGCTTCGGCCCGTGTGACTAGCGGAATGCTCCGTACCGGACTGACAGCAGTCTAACCGGTCGATCAGCGATACCCGCCTGCGGCCTTTTGGTCGCAGGCGGGTTTTCTATTATTGGGATCCGGGCGAGCGTCGCACCGGGTTACGGGGGGCTGCTGTTGAATCAAGGATCCGAGCTGATACGCTACAGGTGGTCCGCCCGTTCATCCCAAGCGGCTTCCAGGGCGGTGAGTTCGTCTCTGAGGAGCTCCACCTTCTCGTTCAGCGTATTCAAACCCAGCGGGTCACGAAAGGTGGCGTCGAGCCCGTACTCTGCGGTCAGGGTTTCCAGCTCCTGCTCGCTGGCTTCGATCAACGACTCCAAATCGTCAATAGAAAGGTGATCGTAAGGCGATGCGATTCGCGTGGCTGGGCCTTGCTTTGGCTTGGGGCGGCGAGCAGCCTTCTTGGGTGTAGCGGCCGGCGCGGGCTGCGGGGTGGCTACGGGCTTCGCCTCCGGTTCAGGCGGCGGGGCCTCCATCTGCTTGATATACTCCGAATATGTACCCGGATACAGTCGGTGCGATCCGGATTCGAGAATCAGGAGCCTGTCCACCACCCGGTCCAAAAGGTAACGATCGTGACTGACAATGATCAGCGTTCCGCTGTATTCGACAAGAGCGTCCTCCAACACTTCCCGTGATCGGATGTCCAGGTGGTTGGTGGGCTCGTCCAGCAGGATGGCTTGGGGTTCGGAGAGCATCAGGGCAGCCAGGCGGACTCGACTTTGTTCGCCGCCGGAGAGGGCCGAAATGGGTTTGAACACGTCGTCACCGGTAAACAGAAACCTGCCCAGGTAACTGCGGATCTGACGTTCGCTCTTGCCCGGCGCTACCCGGCGAACCGTGTCCAGGACGTTGAGCTGCGGGTCCAGATCGGCGTGCTCCTGGTCGTGATAGCCAATCGAGAGCGTCGGGGCCAGGCGGACTTCGCCATGGTCGGGTGTGACGCGTCCCACAGCCATTCGCAGAAGCGTGGTCTTGCCGGTGCCGTTTGGACCTATGATACCCAGACGCTGGCCACGATAGACTTCGAGATCCAGATTCTCGAAAAGGATCTTCTCACCGTATCGTTTGCTGGCCTCTCTGCAGATGAGGACGACCTTGCTCCCCGATTCGGGCGCCCGAAAGCTCATACTGATGTGTTTTTGCTTGCTGGGTGCGTTTTCCACGAACTCTCCAGCCTCCACCCGGCGGTCGAGGCGCTTGCGTCGCCCTTTGGCTTCCTTGGTGCGCTGCCCGGCGATGTGTTTGGCGATGAAGGCCCGCTCTTTGCGGATCAGAGCCTGGTCTTTCTCATATTGTCGTTGCTGGGTAAGGCGTCGCAGGGCGCGAACTTCGACATAGGCGCTGTAGTTCCCCGGATAACTTTGAACGCTCGTCCCTTCCATTTCGACGATCCGATCGGTCAATCGATCCAGCAGGTAACGATCGTGGGAGATGATGATAGCCCCACCTCGGTGTGACTCGACGGTCTTCTCCAGCCAACGGGTTGCCCCCATATCCAGGTGGTTGGTGGGTTCGTCCAGCAGGAGCAGTTCTCGATCCTGCAGCAGCAAGCGACCCAGCGCCGCCCGGCACTTCTGCCCGCCCGACAGAGCGGAGATGGGCAGAGCGTGATCATCCTTCGAGAACCCCAGTCCCGCGAGCACTGCTTTGGTGTTCGCCTCCGCCGCATAGCCGCCGACCCGCTCGAACCGAGCGTTGAGCTTGTCATACTCGGCCAGGAGTTTGGGTAACTGCGGATCGTCGTGATGCCGCTCGATCAGATGGGCAAGGGCGTGCAGGCGATCCTCGATCTGGGCTCGTTCGGCGAAGGCCTCCGCCACTTCCTCATAGAGAGTCCGACCTCCGTCCAGCGACGGCTCCTGGGGCAGATAGCCCATGGTCAGCCCTCGGGGACGATGGACGCTGCCCATGTCGGGCTCCAGCTGGCCGGCGATCAAGCGCAGCAAGGTGGTCTTGCCGCAGCCGTTGTCCCCCACCAACCCGGTGACCTCTTCCGTGTCCAGCTCGAGCGCAAGGTCGCGTAACACGACCGTATCACCGAACTGCTTCGTCACGCCCTGTAGAACGATTCGACCCATGGGCTGCATGATAGCATCGCCGGCCGGTCGCTGCCCGGCATCGAGCGGGCAGGCTGACAGGTCAGGCGGGGGTGCTTGGCGGAGACGAGACGACTACCATCAACCGTGTGACCACTGCACCTACCCGATCACCGATCGACGTTGCCATCGTAGGCGGTGGCGCTGCAGGCTTGGCCACGGCGATCTTTGCGGCACGTCGCATGCCCGGTCGAGCGATTGTGGTGCTCGACGGGGCCAAGAAGCTGGGGGCAAAGATCCTCGTCGCCGGCGGGGGACGTTGCAATGTGACCAACCGCCTGGTCACGGCGGCAGACTTCTGCGGGGGGAGTCGAAACTTCGTCAAGCGTGTCCTGGCCGCCCATCCGTCGGCGGATACGGTCTCGTTCTTTCGGGAGATCGGCGTCGAGCTGGTGGCCGAGGAGCACGGCAAGCTCTTCCCCACCACCAACCGCGCCCAAACCGTTTTGGATGCCTTGCTGGCCGAGGCGAACCGGTTGGGGGTGAGCATCAGGCCGGCCCATCGCGTGAACGACATTCACCCATCGGACGGTGCCTTTCAGATCGAGGCGGGTGGGACGACGATCTGTGCTCGACACGTGGTACTCGCCACCGGCGGTCAATCGCTGCCCAAAACGGGCAGTGACGGTGTCGGGTTCGGGTTTGCCCGGGCCCTGGGTCACACCCTGGTGCCGGTAACGCCGGCCCTGGCGCCGCTGGTTCTCGAGGGTGGATTCCACACGCCTCTTTCGGGCGTCGCACATGATGTCGAGCTGACCGTGAGCGCCGCTCACGTCAAGGACGTTCGCCTCTGCGGTGCCCTGCTCTGGACTCATTTCGGGGTCAGCGGGCCGGTCGTGTTGGACGCCTCGCGCCATTGGCACCGTGCCCGCGCTGAAGGACGCGACGTCGAGGTGTCGCTGAACTTCCTTCCCGGCCGGGACTTCGCTGCAGCAGAGCGGATGTTGCTGGATCTGACTGCCGCCGCACCAAACACCCGCTTGCAACGAGCCCTGGGGCGTTACTTGCCCGCCCGAGTGGCCCAGGCCATCCTGGAGAACTTGGCTATCGATGGATCCACGTCGATGGCCCACCTCCGCAAAGATCAACGCCGCGTGCTGGTGCATGGCCTGCTGACGTGGCCGCTTCCGGTCCGTGACAGCCGAGGGTATGCATACGCCGAGGCGACCGCCGGCGGGGTGTCACTCTCGGAGATCGATCCCTCCAGCATGGCTTCGCGCAAATGTACCGGATTGTTCCTCGTCGGTGAAATCCTGGACGTTGACGGGCGGATCGGGGGATTTAACTTTCAGTGGGCATGGTCCAGCGCGTGGGTCGCCGCTAGGGGCGTGAGCGGCGCCGGCACGTCGCAACCCGAACAAGAGGCCAACTAGCGCCGCGGTAGTGTGCCGGTCCACCAATAGGTGCCCGCCGCCGACAAGTTGTAGTGGGGCAGGGCCAACTGATTGCACACCGTGCATCCGCCCAGGGCGCAATCCTCGTAGTAGGCCGAGATGGGCTCGGTCATCAGCGATTCGGTACGGATGCTACGAATAGCTCCGCCGAAGGTGACCATGTTGATGCCTCCGGAGTGTCGGCCGGTCAGCCATGGTGGAACCTGCACCGACCGCCCCGGATCGTATCCATCGTCAATGGGCAATTGCCCATGGTTGCGGACGGACTCGATCCATAACATCGCTTCGTAATCGGCGGTGCCCGTCGGGGCGACGTCGGCGCCGAGATCCGCTACCAGCAAGGTATCCCAGGGACGTCGCGGAGGGTATCGATCCACATGGGCGAGGTATTGATCCTCGCTGGTCAGGATGATCTCGTTCAGACCGTAGCTGGTGAGCTCGGGAAGATCCTGAACCACCGCCGCCAAGCTGAGGCTTTCCCGCACCGCGTCGGCCAGAGGATCCGCCGGGCAGACCAGGACGGTCAAGTCGCCCACGTACCGGGGGAAGAGGCTTCGGTACCACGCCGACATGAGCCCGACGTCTCGGGTTAGCTGGGGCTCCTGGTCGTGGTCGGACACCGGCAACCACCCGGCGTTGTCCAATCGGTAGATCTGCAGCGCCTGGTGAACCTCGCGAAGGTTGGCCATACACACGGTGCTGGTAGCCTGTTGAATCGAACGCCGAAGCGCGGGAAGCAATATCGCCATCAGGATCAGAATGATCGAAATGACGACCAGCAATTCGACCATGGTCTGGCCGTCTGCCCGCAGAGAACGCCGGCGACCTCGATCGGCCGTACCAGCACGTTCCGAACTGTTTTGATCCGTCCTTTTCATGACACGACGCGCTGGGAGTGTATACAACATCCGACAGATTACCACATCTCTGTCCGGCAACGCAACATGTCCCCACCCGGCGAAGGTGGCCCAACCCACCCGGATCCGCGCCGTTGGTACCGTCGGGCCTACGCCCATTCGGCCGTGAACTAATCAACCCGACCGCCGGCTCCGGCAACGGGGAGCCGGATGTGCCGATTCTGGGGCGCGCGCGGATGAAATCGGTCCGCTGGCCTTCGCTACGCTCTAGGGTGAGGCTAGTGTAGCGATTCGCGCTGTTTGCATCTTATCCGAGCCCCGACCGTGAGGGAGGGAGACAGAAAAACCGCTCTCACGGTCGCGGCTCGGCTAACAAAAACAGTGCTGCTAATTAACCACTACACTAGGATGCTGAGAGGGCGGTGAGCCGGGTGTGGATCGCCGGTTACAGGGCTTCCGGCTGCCTGGTGCTGCCCACCGGGGGTTGGGGATGCGATCGGTTGGACAGGTGGGATGGACCAGATGTTGCAAACGGCGATAGGCCCAGGGTTGGCGGCAGGGCGTGGCGAGAGTCTCTCGGGCCGGATCAGCGAGGAGCTGCTGCCCCACGTCACGGCCCCCGGCCAATACATCGGGCGAGAATTCAACCAGTTGGTCAGCGACGGCGATTGGCAACGGGCTGACGTGCGGATAGCCATCGCCTTTCCCGATACCTACTCGATCGGCATGAGCCACCTGGGCTGTCAGATTCTTTATTGGCTGGCCAACCATACCGAGGGTGTTTGCGCGGAACGTGTCTATTGCCCGTGGGTGGATGCCGCCGCAGTGATGCGTCAGCGCAATATTCCCTTGTTCACCTGGGATACCCGCCAACCGGTGGCCGACGCGGACATACTGGCGATATCGATTCAATACGAGATGTCCTACACCAGCATCCTGTCGGTGCTCGACCTGGCTGGGATTCCGTTGCGCGCGTCTCAACGTGACGATTCGCATCCGTTGATCCTCGGCGGGGGCCCCCAGGCGGACAATCCGGAACCGATCGCGGAGTTCTTCGACTTGATCGTCCTCGGCGACGGAGAGGAGTCGTTGGCTGCGATTCTGGCTGCGTACCGTCGCTACAAGAAGGCGGGCGTGCGACGACGGGAGATGATCGCCCTCATGGCCGCGTCGTTCGAGTGGCTCTACGCGCCGTCGCTCTACGATGTCGAGTACCATCCCGACAACACCATTCGCTCGATCCGTCCCAACACCGAGGGCATCCCTACGTTCATCGAGCGTTGCCAGACGCCGAACTTCGACGAGGCCCCGTTTCCGGTGCGTCCGCTGATCCCGCACGTGCAGGTGGTTCACGATCGCATCGCCATCGAGGTGATGCGCGGCTGTCCGCAGCGCTGCCGCTTTTGCCACGCCGGCTATACCAAGCGACCGGTCGGCGTGCGCAGCGTGGATCGCATACTGGAGATCGCGGAAGAGGCCTACGCCGCCACCGGGATTGACGAGCTCGGCTTGCTATCGCTTTCGACGGCCGACTATCCGCATCTTCGAGAACTGGCCGGCCGGGCCAACGAGCAATTCGCCGCCCGACGGGTGAGCATTTCCCTGCCGTCGCTTCGGGTGGACAAGATGCTGGCCAACATTCCCTGGATGGCCAACGCCGTTCGCAAGACCGGCCTGACCATTGCGGTGGAAGCCGCCAACGACGACATGCGGGCAGCCATACGCAAGAAGGTCACCGACGGCGACCTGCTGGACGGCGTGCGGGAGGCCTACAAGGCGGGCTGGAAATCGCTGAAGCTCTATTTTATGGTCGGCTTTCCCGGCGAACGCCCGGACGACATCGAAGGAATCTGGAAGCTGTCCAACGAGGTGTCCAACGCCCGCCGAGGGATCAGCGGACATCCCGCCTCGGTCAAGGCCGCGGTCGGTTGGTTGGTACCCAAAGCGCACACCCCGTTCCAATGGATGGCTCAGCCTCGGGCGGAGTATTTTCACGAGGCCAACCGCATCTTGCGCGATATGGGTCGGCGTCGAAAATCTGCGGTGCGCATTCAGACGCATGATGTGCAGCGCAGCATTCTCGAAGGCGTGTTCGCCCGTGGCGACCGCCGGCTGGCTCCGGTCATCGAGAAGGCCTTTCGCGACGGCGCGGTATTCGACGGATGGGATGAGTGTTTCGATCCACGAATCTGGCGTCGGGCCTTCGAGGAGACCGGCATCGATCCGGATTGGTACGCCCATCGCGAGCGCGCTGCGGACGAGGTGCTCCCCTTCACTCACCTCAGCGGCAGCTCCCGGCAGGCATACCTGCGCAACCAATACGAAGACGTCTTCGTCAAACTCGCTGATCGAAATCGTCTGGAGCTACCCATCCTGACGGCATAGACGATGCTCCGGGTGCCACTGGTGGCTTGCCCACCAGTGTTGTGCAGTGACCATGCACAACATACAAATGACGCATGAGCCGGAATTGGTGTAGGTCGCCCATCCTTCGCCCTATCGACTTTCGCCTCACAATGTGATCCCACGTCGCCAACCGTGACGGCCGGACAGCACCCACGCTGAACAAAGCACTGGTGGGCAAGCCACCAGTGGCACCCGACGCGCCGCGAGCGCCTCGCCGGTCGCAGGAAGGCGATCCGGATCGTCGATTCGCCGACATGGGCATGATGCGAGATGCGAACCTCCGGTGGTAATCAAGGCTTGTCGATACGGTGTGCAGGTGATATGATGGACTTCCAATGCAACGCTCGGATCTCGAGAAACGAATGAAGGCCCAGCCTTTCACGCCGATCTCGATCAGCCTGACCGACGGGCGATCGGTGCTGATCCGCCATCCGGATCAGACGGTGATTACGCAGCGTACGCTGTTCGTAGGCTTGGCCACCATTGGGCGATCCGGACCCCTGGCCACGCCGAAGACGTCCAAGGCCGTCGCCCGCGATTGGATCCACATCGATCTACTCCACATCACCTCCATCGAACCGGCCAACGAAAACGCCCGTCGTCCCAAGCCCAAGCCACGGCGCTAGTGCGGGTAATACCTAGCCCTCACGGGCAGTCGCCGAAGCGAGCGAGCACGAAGCCAACGTCAAGTGGATCCACAAGCCCGTCGCCGTTCATGTCGGCGGTGTCGCAGTCGGGATCACCGGTGCCCACCGGACACCCGAAGCGGGCGAGGACGAAACCGGAGTCGAGCGGATCAACCAGCCCGTCGCCGTTGGCGTCGCCCTCGCACGCGTCGCATTCGTCCGCCGCCGCACGATGAGACCCATCCCGCCGACTAAGAAAATGGCGAGCGTGCCCGGTTCGGGGACTGCACTGAAGATCGCGTCCGTAGTTCCGTCGTCGAAGAACAGAATGCCTCCGGTCGTGTTGACCCCCCCGAAAATGCCCCACTGGATGAGTATACCCTGCCCAGCGATCGGCCCGATCGGGCTCAGCATGTCCCAGTTGCTAAACAACGGATCGTCCGGACCATTGAACAGATCCCCGGCGTCGTCGTGGCCGAACCCGACAAGCTGAAGGGTGTTGTTCACGAAATGGCTCGTAAGCGTCACAAAGTCTACATCAGCCACACCCTCGATCGAAATGGACGCCGACGTGTGGTGGATGTGCCACCCGCTAAAGGTTTGGTGCCGATCATCCGTGTCACCGATCGCTGTGATAAGGAAATCCGAAGCCGAGAACGGGATGCCATCCAGCGTGCCGCTGCCGTTGCCAGCGTGCAGGAACGTCAGAATGTCCGCTGGCGCCTCCGCGCTCGTAAGCACCAGCAACGCGACCACCAACGGGGCGCACTTTAGACCTCCCACCAACCTCTGAAAACTCATGTTCATCGCCATAAAGCCCACTTTGCGACCTGCGTCGCTTTGGCCATTCCCGGATTGGGTTCCCGTCCGACCCGAATAGGCATGATACCAGATTGCGGCAACCGAATCATGCAAGAATGACTCCAATTCTCAGCCCGCTCCACCAAGCGGTGGTGACCGGGTTCGTTGAATCGTCTCGAGTGCGCAGGTATCGCAGGAGGATGGCGATTCGCCTCCCCCACCGCTAAAGCGATGGGCCACCAACGGTCAACACCCACGCTGAACAAAGCACTGGTGGACAAGCCACCAGTGGCACCCGTCAGGTCGTGCGAACGGGAAAGCGAGTTCGCGGCGCGGGATCGTTACATCATCCGCTTGATGACTCGCTGTGACTGCTCCGGGCTCACTCCTAGCGGCCGATGGGCGAGGGGGCCGCCCGTATCGAGAATCGGCTCGAGCCGGCCCAGCGACGCTCGGTCCTCGAGCTGTAGAAAGAGGCCGGTGTAGATGGTGTCGCCCCAGATCAGAGCTTTCTCGCAGGCGGCTTTCCAGTCGCCGGGGTCGTGGCCCTCGTCCTCGAGCTTTTTGATCCGCTCCTTGAAGAACGCGTAGTCGTTGTCGTGGTTGAAGGTTACGCACGGGCTGAAGATGGCGAACAGGGCGAATACCCTGTGCTCGATAGCCTTGGTCAT
>JADFPW010000127.1 GCA_022562105.1 Planctomycetota bacterium | reverse complement strand
GCATACAAAATGAACGCCGATCCCACCGTGCGCTCCCAGACCAACGGGATGGGCGTGTCCCAGGTGGTGGTCAGCCCGGTCTCGGTGCTGATGCCGTCATGGTTGGGTCCGCGAAAGTTGGGCCAATCGGCGGCGGCCGATGGTGTTGGCTGGGCAAGTCCACCCGCAACGCACGCGAGGCCGACGAGCAAGACACTTCGATCTCTGACACTACGACGCATGGGGAAGCTCCTTGGTTTGGTGATCTCGTGAATTGGTGATATGGCGATTTGAGCCAATACACCCAGTCAGCAAGTCACCATATCAGCAAGTCACCATATCACCGAATCGCCAAATCACCAAATCACCGACTGCGTACGAGAATCGCCCGGTCCACCCCCGCCTGATCGACAGCGCCGGTGATGTCATTCAGGAAACGCCTCCCATCCTGGTAGTAGCCGGCGGTGGGTCGCAGGTTCGGCACACGGGCACACCAGAAGTCGTTGACCGCTTGCATGAACAGCTCGCGGAGGTACTTGCTGATGATGCTGGCCAAGGCGGTGGGCATGGCGGCCTCCTCGCCGGAGGTGACGAACTCGATCTGGCAGCCGAGCGATCGATCGGCGTCAGGGGCCGCCCCCGACGACTGCCGGGTGGACCGTGCCCGTTGATCCCGGGTCAGCCGGTAGGCGCTGCGCTCGGGCGATTCTTCGACGATCCGCAGATCGAAACCTTGGAACGCCGTCATCAGAGCTTGGGTGTAGTGCTGTCGTCCACCTTGACGGTCAATGCAGAGCCGGACCGGGTGATCGGCGGCTTGATCGAGAATCCGCTGCACAATACGGAGCGTCAAACCGAGTGACACGACGGCCTTGTTGCGCGTGTTGGACACCAGCCTATTGAATCGGCCTTCCAGTAGCGGCTCGACATAAATCCCAGAGACACAAACTCCGTTGGCCTTGCAATCTCTGGCGACGGCGTTGGCCCGCGTGGCGACATCGGCTGGGGTCACGGATACCGGGAGGGGGGGATCGTAGTCACGGTACCACGGATAGTCATCCAGTTCGCCAAGCACGTGCGGGCAGACGGCTGTCAGCAGACCCCGAAACGAGGTTGGTCGAACGCCCGCGACATGCAGCATGACCAGCGCACTGCGCTCCAGCGCCGCCAGACCTTGCTTGCGCACGTAGAGCCTCTTGCTGTCGATGATGGGCAGTCGCCGATCCCGCTTGGAACGGGCGGTACTGATGCTGCCGGAGAGAAGTTTCCAGAGGGAATCGCCCTGCTGCGGGTTGGTGATCTCGAATCCAGCTCCGCTGACGATCAGCGGGCCGAGCAGAGGTCCATACCCAGCCTCGTCGATTCCACCGACCACGATCACGCTGTCGTCCCTCCACCGGTAGCAGATTAGCGCCCGGTGTTTCTACACGATTCGCGGCGTCGAGCCCAGCGGACCACGTTTGGTGGAGACTTGGCCTGCCCATCGGCCGACCCTATAGTCACGGCCCATGCCTCATGCCGCCGCAGTACCGATATGCACGCTCCTTGCGGGTGTTGCAGGGTCACAGGAAGAAACCCAATCGGGAACAGCCACAGTACTGCTCACGATTGATATCCTGCTGGTTGGTGCCGGCGCTGTCGTGTTGCTGATGTGGGTGGTCCGCTGGTGGCGACACGGCCGCCGCGATCCGTTGGCACAGGCGGCGATGCGCCCGAACACGATGGTTCCCGAGCTGTTGCTGATTCCGTTGGGCGTCTACCTCGGGCTGGCGTTTCTCTTGCAGGGATTGAATCAGCCGGACTCGTCCGACGCCATGTCGCATACCACCCAGATGAACCTCGGCAACGCAGTGCAACTGGCCGGCCTGCTCGCCTGCCTCGCCGTCGCCCGCATGGCGTTTACGGGTGGAACGCGGGCTTTCTTGTGGGGACGAAGTCGGCTCAGTCATGCGTTGGCGTCGGCATGGTGGATGTGGCTGGTTGCCCTCTGCGTCTGCAGCGCGCTGGTATGGGTGACGGCGGAGGTGTTGATTCGATTCGGATACTCGCTACCGATGCATCCAACGCTGGAGGCACTGGCCCACGAAGCGCCATCGCTCGGGGCTACCGCGGCGCTCTGCGTCGGGGCGGTGGTCATCGCTCCGATTGCCGAGGAGTGCTTCTTTCGCGGCTTGCTCCAGACGGTCTTGTCGAACCTGCTCGGAAGTCGATGGCGGGCGATTGGACTGAGCGCAGCCGTCTTTGCCCTCATGCATTCCGATCAAGCGCATGCTGTCCCACCATTGGCCGCCCTGGCGGTCATTCTGGGGTACGCCTACGAACGTCACGGCTCGCTCTTGGTGCCCATCCTGCTGCACGTGGCGTTCAATCTCCGCACGATCGCCTGGCAATTGCTGCTCAATTCAACGACCGGTTGATGCCCGCCTCGCACCACAGTAGCATCCGCGCATTGCGAACCCAGGGGCGACCTCGGAAGAGACCGACGTGACGAATTCGATTGACGAACAGCTCAATATGCTGACCCGCGGTTGCGAGGCCGTATACTCCGCAGACGAACTAGGCGACCGACTCCGGTGGTCCCAAGCCGAGAGGCGCCCCCTGCGGGTCAAGTTGGGCATGGACCCCACCGCTCCGGACCTGACCCTGGGCCACACCGTCGTACTGCGAAAACTGCGACAGTTTCAGGATCTGGGCCATAAGGGAGTCCTGATCATCGGCGACTACACCGCCTTGATCGGCGATCCCACCGGTCGATCCAAGACCCGCCCGGTGTTGACCCGTGAGGAGATCGAGACCAACGCAGCCACCTACTTGCAGCAAGCAGGCAAGGTGCTGGACACGTCGCCGGATAAGCTGGAAATCCGTCACAACAGCGAGTGGCTGGGATCGATGGACATGGCCCAGGTCATTCGCCTGACTGCACAGGTCACGGTCGCCCGGATGCTGGAGCGCGACACGTTCGCCCAGCGGCGTAAGAAGAACGTGGAGATCTACATTCACGAGTTGCTCTACCCGCTCATGCAAGGGCGAGACAGCGTGGTCGTCGAGTCGGATGTCGAACTGGGCGGCACGGATCAGACGTTCAACAATCTGATGGGCCGCGACCTGCAACGCAACGCCGGGCAGAGACCGCAGGTCGTCATGGTCACTCCGCTGCTGATCGGCACGGACGGACGCGAAAAGATGAGCAAGTCGATGGGCAACTACATCGCGGTCACCGAGTCGGCGGCCGAGATGTTCGCCAAGGTCATGAGCATACCCGATAAGCTGACCCGCAACTATTTCACGTTGCTGACGGTGCTGCCCGACGACGAGATCGACCGTTTGACCGATGCAGCCAGAACCCATCCGCGCGACGCCAAGGTGGCGTTAGGCAAATCGATCGTGGCAGACTTTCATTCCGCCGGCGATGCCGAGGCCGCGGCAACGGAGTTCTCCCGTATCCATGGCGCAGGCAAGAAGGGCATCCCCGACGATGTTCCCGACGCGGCGTTGCCGTTGGACGTCGTGCAGGATGGGCGCGTCGCGGCGATCGAATTGGTGCGTCAGTGCGGATTCGCCGCGTCCAACAGCGAAGCTCGGCGGCTCATCGCGGAGAAGGGGGTTCGCATCAACGGCGAGCCGATCGGCGATGCTCACGACACGTTGCCGATCAAGTCAGGCGACATCGTCCAACGCGGCAAGCGCAAATTCGTGCGTATTCAACTGGCGCCGCGGTGAACATTCCGCGCGTGGACCAGCCGGAGCGCTACACCGGGCTCTTCATTTACGACTTCGGAGATCATGTCTCCGTCGGCTACACGGCCGAAGAAATCGACGTGCTGACCCGGAGCGAGCTACACAAGTCGGGTTCGGCCTATCAAATCTATCGCGTGACCGACAGTGGGGCGATGGAGCTGCGGGGAATCGATTCCGTGCGGGTCGGTGCCCAGGAGGCCATGCTGTTTCAGTTCCACGATCCCGCCGATGCCGCAGCCGCCTTCGACGATCTGGTCCGACTCGCCCACAGCGATCCGCTCCCTACACCGGTCCATGCGGAGCGGGCGACGGCTGAATCAATGACCCCTCCGCAGGTGATCGCCCTGATCTATTCGATCTACGGTGCCGACGCCCTGGGTCGGTGGCTGCAAGGGGTCGGATTCGGTGCCGGCGAGGAGGTCAGCGTCGGCGCGGATCGGTTAGTTGATTATCGCCAGGCTGTGGCCGCCCCGGACGAGTCCGTTGAGCTGGCGGCGCACTTTGACTACCGCTCGCGCAGCCCAGCCGAGATCCTTGCCACCGTGCATCGGGCTGTGCAACGATAGCGTTCGCACCATCGGCGCGGCCACTGGTGGGCAAGCCACCAGTGGCACCCGGGGCGATCAAACGCCTGTATCGACAGCGGATCCGTTGTCTTCGCCCGTTGCGTCGCCGGGAGACGCGGTAGCGCTCGGCGGCGGGCCGACCAGGTAAATGCGATTCTTGCCGGCCGCTTTGGCTTGCATGAGGGCTTCGTCGGCCCGGGCGATCAGCTCTTCCGGCGTGGAGGCGTCCCACGGATAGCTGGCCAATCCTCCGCTGATGGTCAGACGGTTCGCCTCAGGCGAGAGCCCGCGCTGAACCGCGCGCAAATCGGTCTTGCCCAACGCCTTCTTGACGCGCTTGAGCACCGCCAGGGCATCGGCGGGATGTTTGGATCCGGGAACCCGCGGTTGTTCCGCATCCCAGAACACGACCGCAAACTCGTCCCCGCCATACCGGGCCACCATGTCGTCCTCGCGACAGTGCTGGCGAAACAGACGGGCCACGGTGCGGATGATCTCGTCGCCTGCATCGTGCCCGCACCGGTCGTTGTAGGTCTTGAAATCGTCGATATCGAACAGAAGTAGCGTGACATGGAAGCGCTCCCGATGGGCACGCTCCATGACGTCGTTCAGGAAACGCATCAGATGGCGTCGATTGGCTAGACCGCTGAGGGCGTCGGTAAGGGCCCAGTCCTGCCACTGCTGCTGACGGCGGGCCACCTCGAGAATGTGACCGGCCAGTACCGCATAGTGGGCCAGCTTGCGCGCATCATCGACCGAGTAGGGCTCGGCGGATCGAGGCCCCACGCTGATCCGTCCGATCACACCGTCGGCTCCGAGAATCGGCTCTACCAACACGGTTGGCAATGACAGGCGACCGCTCTGTCCCACGAGATTACCGCTGCCCTTGTCCGGAAGATCGAGCGACACTTCCGCGCCGTCCGCCTGCACCGCCAGCCGTACCACATCGGCCAGGCGTTCGAGTACGGCAGCCGGTCCGTCCTCCAGATGGGCCAAGACCTCACCTAACGCTTGCAGCTCCGGCATTGACGCGGGTGGGAACGGAGCCTCTTGATCGACCGGAGCCTCTTGATCGACCTGAGTCTCCTGGGGAGATTCGCCGAACACGACCTGATCCAGATCCTGCTGTGATAGTGGAAGAATCAGATAGTTATCCGCTCCCATGGCCAGCGCCCGGCGTGTGGCCGGCTCGGCCTCGGGGCGGCAGCACAGAATCAGCCTCATCTCGTCTCCGCCGGCCTCCCGCAGTCCGGCCACCGCGTCGTCGAGCCGCTCGAAGCCTGGATGCACCTCGCCGAATACCAGGTCAATCGGCTCTCGGCCAAGCGTGTGAATCGCGTGCAGGTAGCTCTCCGCGGTCGAGACGGTGGCCCGCGGGTAGCGACTTGCGACCGCCGCGGTCACGTCATCTCGATCCGAGATCACCAGGATGCGTTCTGAGTGGGGCGATCGCATGGAAGGATCAGTCGGGGCAATCACGAGCGTATCCTATCGTCTTCAACGGTCTGTCTCGTCGTCGCTGCGACCGATCAGCGCTTCCAACTCCTGCTCGGTAAGAAGAGGGCCGTCCGCATCATCGGCGGCGACACCTTCGTCCTGCGGCTCGGAGGTGGGTTGGGATTCCAACGTCTGAGGCGGCGTGCGGCGCGGGCCGTCGTGGTCACGAGTCCAGGGCACAGGCAACGGATCGCTCACCTCCACCTCGGATGCCGCTTCGGTAAGGGTCTCCGGATCGGGAGCTGAACGGCAGTGAATAGCCTCACTGTCCACGCGGGCGTCGTTGGCCTCAGACACTGGTGGGCAAGCCACCAGTGGCACCCTCTCTGGTCGAGGCTCGTCGAGGGTCGGTGAGGATGCGTTGTGGTCACGTGCAGGAGCGTGGCCCGGGGAGGCCAACCGGACGAAAGCTGATCGCAGCGAATCGACATCCGCCTCGAGCTCAGCCCCGAGCCTCAGCCCGAGGGCGATCTTGGCTTGTGCATCGCGTCCGCCGTAGACCCAGACCGGCGGCGGGTTCTGCAGGCTGGCGCAGAGCTCGAAGAACTCGAACTCACCGGCGGATAGGCAATCCACGCCGACCAGGACGGCATCAATCGAGTTCGTCCGGCCTTGAAGCTGCTCGCCCGGCCTAGGCTTTCCAAGTCGAGCCAGTTCCTCAGAGTGTGCCACTGGTGGCTTGCCCACCAGTGCCAGTCCACGGTACACATCGCTGCACGGTTGGATTTCTGCTCCGCATTCGGTCAGAAAATCCGCCAGGCGGGTGCCCGTGGCGTGATCGCCGGTGGTTAGATGAAGAATCCTGTGCGCATTGCCCAACCGCTCGTCCACCGTCCGTTTCCCCTGTTTCCCTTCGACGCTGGCGCCTTGCCGGAGGCTCTATTCTACACAAACGGCTCATCAAGTCAATCCCCACCACCCGACATCGCTTCGACGAAACGCGAATATCGGACCCGATGACGCCGCCCATGCTACTCCATGGGGCTCTAGCGATGCATGAAGGGTCAGTGAACCCCGCCACAAGCCCATGGATCGCAATCCATGGGTCCGGCGGGCAGGATTTTGCTATTTGGACGTAGCGTTCATCGCGGCCACGATCGCCCCGATCACTGGCGCCCCGGCCAGGGTCGATGGCCGGAGCAGATCGGACACCAAACCGACGTCGGAAAGGTAGCGATGCCGGAGCGCCGGATCGTCGCATCGAACAAACAGATCGCCCAGTGCGTGTTCAACGGGTTGACGAAAGTGGGGCGTCAAACGCTGGTCACCAAACAGGGAACCGAGCCGTTGGCCGATGACTACCCGATCGAGCAACGTTCCGCGAAACGCATGATCGGGTTTCAGCTTCATGTACGCCTTACCCCGCCCGGTCGCTGTCGTCCTGCCGCGGTAGACAGTTTCGATGCGCTCGAAGATCAGTTCGGCTAGCGCTGTTGCGACGTCGCCCAGCACGGTCGCGGCTCGAACATCTCCCGCCGCAGCTTGCCGCTCGACGCGGTGCTCGGGATCTTCCACGTCGTGGCCCAGGAGTTTCGCCCACCGCGCGTTCATCGCTCGTAGCGAAATCCGCTCCTCGAAGGTTTGACCGCCGGCTGTTCCCAGTTGCCAGGACTTGAGCAGCCACGCGCTTACGTCATCGAAGGGGATCACTCGTCCATTCAACTTCAGCGCGTCGGCCAGCCCGCTGCCGCCGCCCACGTAGTAGGCGTTGTCCACACCGGCAAACAGACCATCCTCACCGAACTGCTCGCCGAGTCCGCAGCAGTCCGCATCGCTCGATAGCCGGGCGATCGGCGCGACTAGGACTATGCCTCGTTCGCCCAGCCCGGCTTCCAACTGATCGAGGTAATCGGGAATCCGCGGTCCGTTGTTCATCTGCTCGATGCCGCGACCGTCGGCCGACTTGAGCCCAGCCATGCACACACCGACCAGGACCGGTCGCTGGCTTGGCGATACGTTGCGGACGAAAACACTGGTGGGCAAGCCACCAGTGGCACCCACGGGGAGTCTAGTGCCAGCGGGGATTCCTGCATCCGCGGCGACTTGGGCTACCGCATCGGCGGTAGCCTGGGCGTACGCTGCGCCCTGAGCAAGCTCGCTTTCAGTTAGGTGAATGGTCCCAGCTTGTCTCTGCGTCGCCTGGACCGCGCCCGACACCGGGCAAAAACCCGGTACAGACGGATAGATGCGAACGGCCTGTTCGTGGCCCAGGTACAATCGAGACGAATCATTCCGCCGACGGCGGACCGAACAGGCCCGCACCTTCGACGCTCCACCGTCCACTCCGATTAGAATGCAGTCAGCCAAGCTCGTCCCCACACGGGTTCTCCTTGCCGGCGGGAATCATCAGTACCGCGAGCACCAGCGAGTGGCCCGTCGAGGCGTCATCAACTTGGCGGCCGTTCGCGGTTGCTAGCGGGAATGTCGATGTTTATCTGCACGGGCGTCACCATGGAATACGACAGCACGCGCGTCGGGCAGACGGAAATACAAATCCCGCAGCTAATGCACGAGGTGTTCAACATGTCGAACCCCTGCCCCTTGAGGGCGAAGGATTTGACCGGTACACCTACCTCGCAGTAACGATCGCACATTCCGCAGGCGATGCAGCGTTCCTTACGGCTGACGATCTGGCGAGTGGCCAACGATTTGGGTTTGACTTTCTGGAATAGGTTCATCAAACCGACGGCTGGGCACCAGTATCGACACCAGATCTTTCCGCCGAAGAAGGGGTAAAACGCGATCGGGAGAATCGCGATCAGGGCCAGGTCGACGCCGTAGTCGTAGATGCCGGATAAGCTGATTCCCCCACCCAGGTTGTCGATGCCGAAGGCGACCAGCAGCGTGGCGACGACTGCGAATCCGGTCACGTAGGCCAGCTGCTTTTCCCGGGCGGTGTTGGACTTGCCTTTCGGCGAATAGTGGCGCCATCGATCCCCGACGGTTTCGGCCAGGGCGCCGCAGCCGCAAACCCAGGAGCAATAGCTCTTGCCGCGAAACCAGACGAAGACGGGCAACCCAACCAGCGTGATGAACATCACCCACCCGAGGTAGAATTGCTTCGTTTGAGCCCAGTCCGCCCAGTTGCCAGGCCGGACCGAGAGCGGCCAGACATAGGCCAACCCCCACGAGCCACCGCTTCGTATGACAAAGATCGGCAGCACGGTGAACAAAACGACCTGAAAGAACATCAGAGACAAATAACGTGTGATCTGACTCTTGTCGTGGTAGACGGTCGCGTACTTGTGCATGGCTTTGATGCCGAAACCGACCACCAACAGGCTGTAAAGGATGGGGTAGAACTCGCCGACGTACAGTCCCAGCCAACGAAACTCATAGCCCCAGAACTTCAACGAGGTGTAGAACGCCGCCACCAGCAGCAAGACCGGTATGAAGGTGAACAACCGCCGGCGATCCCATCGATTCTCGTATTTGAGTCCGAAGTCCCTCAACGTATCGACCGGCACCTCCTGCTCGAAACGGGTCATCGGAAGGATGTAATCGAAGCTCAGGTTCCTTTCGCCCTGCGGCGTGTGCATGGTGACATCACCGCCGCGTATCGCCGTGACTCGGGTCGAGGGCAGAAAGGTGATCGTCCCCGCCATCTTCACGTCGAGGCATCCGCAGTCGATCTCGGTCTCTCCGGCGTGCTCGTGGGATTCTTCGCACGCCAAGGTGACCTCATTCTCGCCGGCCATCTTGCAGGCCGTCTCGAACGACAGCGAACACGCATCCGAGCCGATGACCAGCAAGCGCTGGCCGGACATCTGCACGTCCGGCTCGTCGAGAAGGTAGCGCACGTGGGGATTCTCTTCGCCGACGGGATCGATCTTGCCCAGGAAGGTGAGCTTGCCGATGGCGACCACGACCCGATGGGCCAGGTAGGTCTTCTTGGGCGTCACCACCTCGAACAAATCGCGCTTGTTGATCTTGGTGACGGTGGCGCCGAGTTCCACGTTGAGCTCGTGTTCCCCGACGGCCCGTTCCCAGTCGGACACGCAGTCGCCTACGGTGCAGTCACGAAAGTCGAGGTCGCCACGAACGCCGGCCGGCCCGGTCTCGGCCAGAAAGAGCTTCCGCTTGTTGCCCAGGGTGGCCACGGAGTTGAACAGGCGCTTGCGTTCCAGCAGGAGATAGGGGATTCCACGCTTGTGCAGTTCGAGGGCGACGGTCACACCCGCCGGTCCGCCGCCGATGATGAGGGTCTCGCAGTCCGCCCGCCCATCCGGGGTGCGGGGCAGCGACGCCAGATGGTCGGCCAACTCCGCGCCCCCGTTGATGGCTGCCTTGATGTCCGGGGTCGCGGAAATGTCGCCCACCACCCACAGACCCTCGATGTTGCTCTGTCTATGACGGTCGAGCACCGGGTAGCGGTCGCCCATGTCGGTGAACGACCCTTTGCCAACGAACATAGAGGTGAGCGATTTCAACACGTTTGTGCCTCCATGCTGACGTGCCTATATCGCCAGCGAGACGAGAACGCAACCACGGTCGCACCGTCTAAGACAAAGCCTCCAGCGCCGGGCGGTAGTTCCCGATACTCATGGCGCCCGACCGGGCGCAGCCGATGCCGAGGGGATGACCCGGGCAGACTCGGGAGTACCTACAACGGGGAGCCGACTGGATGCGGGCTGTCGGATGGGAGTCGGGCTGGCAGCAAACGACGCTATGTGGTATAGGACTTGCGGTGCCTGAAAGAGGAGGCGTAGGCCATGCGACGATTGGGTTGGTTTGCACTACCGGTTCTGTTCGTTCTGTTCGCGGCGTGTTCCAGCTCGTCGAGTCATCATCGCCGAGTGCGCGTCGTGCATGAGTCCCCCGCCTACCACAGCGGGGCGAGGGTCGTGCACGTCAATCGCCACGTGGTGACCAAGTGCCGTGATGGAAGACACGTGGCCAACTGCACGTGCTTCAAGAGCACGAAGAAGAAACCCACCGTGATCATCAAGTCCAAGCGGAAGTGAGGTGGTCCTCATTGGCGCGTGGTTTCCCACGGGTTCCGCGTCGGTCCGGTGGGCAGCCCCGCCGCTTGATCCGTGGCTACAGCCCGGCCCTGCCGCCGTGGCGAGCATGGGTACGCGGCGGCGACCTACAGAAGGCATGAACGGGTGTACTAAGCCACTCGGGCGCAGACCTTCTCAGCAGCGTCCGTCAGATCAGCCGCCGTGACCAGCCGGTCGATGTTCGCTTCGCTCAGCAGGGCTCGAGCCCGTTCGACGTTGGTGCCCTCCAACCTGACCACCACGGGAACGCGGAAGTCCAGCTCCCGGGCGGCGGCGATCAACGCCTCAGCGATGGTATCGCATCGGGCAATGCCGCCGAATATGTTGACCAGAATCCCCTTGACCCTCTCGTCGGACAGGATGATACGAAACGCCTCGATCGCCGCTTCGCGAGTGACGATG
>JADFPW010000453.1 GCA_022562105.1 Planctomycetota bacterium | reverse complement strand
GCAGCAAGGGGGTGGGTACGATCGCAACGTGGCTCATGAGAAGATGGCCTGGAACTGTGTCAGGTACATCCATGAGAATCCCGTTCGGCGCGGATTGGTGAACTCGGCTACAGACTGGCGGTGGTCGAGCGCTCGGTGGTATGAGGGATTGGACGGCGTGGTCTTGCCGATGGATGGGCATCCGGCGTATCCGAACGTGGTGGGCCGGTGAAGACACGGGCCAACAAGTTGGCCCATGGCACCCGAGCCTATTCCATTCACCGCAACAGCGTTCTGGGTGCCATGGGTCAGCGAAGCTGACCCGTGCTGGTGCCGAACGTGCTGCGTTGCAACACACGGGCCAACAAGTTGGCCCATGGCACCCGATTTGTGGATACCCCTCACTCGGATCAGATCCCCGCACCGTGCGAGAAGGTGCTCTGCAGGGACTCCAGCGGAGTCTCGAAAGGCCATTCGCCGCCGTCGGTGGTGAAGTGGCAGGACAGGTCGAAACACTCCTGACGCTTGTCGAGACAGACCAACACCACGTCGAGCGCTCCGCCTTCGCAACTGTCCAGGCTGGCCCGGTCGCGGCTGCGGGCGGTCACCTCGACGGACTCGTTGAGCAAGCGGCAGTGCTGCCGCGAGATGAACGGCTTGTTGGCGGGTTTCATGGCGTTACTCCGACTGAACGCTTGACTAAACAGCTCGCTTGTGGACCACGTGCGAGTCTATCGAAAAAGTGACCGGGGGGCAATGTCCTTGCACCGTGGTCCGTAGGGTTCAGATCCCTATAATGACCACCAGAGGCCGATAGTCGACCGGTGCTCGACAACGCACGTGCGGGGCGAAGACGGAGTCCACTTGGGGCGAGGTTGAATGGCCAAGGAACCGAAACAGGAACGCATCAAGCGCGAGAAGGACGGCCTGGACGTCTGGGACGATCTGGTGCGCTACGCCCGGATGGACTACGACGCCATCCCCGACGACGAGTTCGAGCGATTCAAGTGGTACGGCATCTACCGTCAGCGACCCAACGACGGGTACTTCATGATCCGCATCAAGATCCCCGGCGGGCAGCTCACCTCGACCCAGCTCCGCGAGATCGGCAAGATGACCCGCACCTACGCCCGCGACATCGGCGACATCACCACCCGTCAGGACATCCAACTCCACTGGGTCACGCTCGACGCCATTCCGGCGGTCATGGATCGAATCTACCAGCAGCTGGGCATGTACCAGCAGTTCAGTTGCGGCGACGCCCCGCGAAATGTTACCGGTTGTCCACTGGCCGGGGTAGTCAAGGACGAAATCGTCGATACGTCTGCGTTGACCCGCCAGGTGTCGCAAATGTTCAAGGACGGCGGTAAGGAGTTCTCCAACCTGCCGCGCAAGTTCAAGACCAGCATCGGCGGATGCACCCTGCACTGCCATCAGCCGCAAATCAACGACATCGGCATGTACGGGGTGCGGCGCAACGGCGACGTCGGCCTGGGACTCATCGTCGGCGGGGGACTGCGCAACACGCCGCACTTCGCCCAGAATCTCCGCGTGTTCCTCCCCCCGAACGAGGGTCTGATCAAGGACGTATGCCGACGGACCGCCAACCTTTTTCGCGATCAGGAGCAATTGCGCCACGGGCGCCTCAAGGCCCGCCTAAAGTTCTATGTGGCCGAGATCGGACCGGAGGCCTTCCGTGATCAACTGGAACGGTACCTCGGCTACGAACTCGATCATTGGGACGATTGCCCGCTGCCCGACGCCGTCCACACCGATCACATGGGTGTGGGCGAGCAGAAGAATGGGCTGTATTACGTCGGCGTGCCCATCGAACGCGGTCGGTTGTCAGGCAAGAACATGATGGACCTGGCCGACCTGGCCGAGCGCTACGGGGCCGGTGACGATGGTGTGCTGCGCAACTCGCAGAAGCAGAACATACTGATCCTGGACATTCCCGAGAAAAACGTAGACGAGCTGTGTACTGAACTGGACAAGGTCGGCCTGTCGCCCCGGGCTCACGCCCTGCGCCAATCGCTAATCAGTTGCACTGGAATACAGTTTTGCAATCTGGCGGTCGTGGAAACCAAACAACGGGCCAAGGAAATCCTCGAATACCTCGAAGCCAACGTGGAGATTGACGACTCGCTGTTTATCTCGGTGACGGGATGTCCCAATAGCTGCGCCCAGTACCAGATCGCCGACATCGGCCTGGAGGGCGTGCCCGTCAAGTGGAACGGCCAACGGGTCGACGGCTACTTTATCATGCTCGGTGCCCGCCTGGGTCCGAACTGTCGTTTCAACACCAAGCTGACCGGCCCGGACGGCAAGGAGCTCAAGATCCCCTCAGCGGTCATACACAAGTCACTCGAGCGCATCCTCAACGCGTTCACCGCCGAGCGCCTCCACGACGATGAGACCTTCGCCGATT
>JADFPW010000452.1 GCA_022562105.1 Planctomycetota bacterium | reverse complement strand
TTCGCCGAATCCGTGGGCGACGATCTGCAAGTCGTCCGGCGGGCCGGCGGTGATGGCCTGGTAGCTGCCGTTGGGATGGTCAGGGACGAAAATGGTTCCGAACGTGGCGATTTCACCCGTGGCGTTGATGTCCGGGTCGTGGATGCCGAATGTGGTGGCACCCTTGGGCAATCCGTGGGCCGGCCCGTCCTCGTACATGGTCAGCGTCAACCCATCGGGCGGGCCCGTAAACAAAGCCCGAAACCAGTCACTGGGAGAGTCCCCGCTGCCCACGTCCGCCCGAAACGTAATGGTCCCATCCGGCGCCAGGTTGATGAACTGGGCAACCTGAAAGAGAACTCCCTCCTCCAATCCCGGGGCCTGGTCGTGATACTCGATGACCAGCTCCAATTCCCCGGGCTGCCCGTAGAAGTATCCCCCTCGATCCTTGGTGCCGTCGTTGAAGGCGGCAAGGAACAGGACATTCCCCTCGCCGTCGATCAACGGCTGGTCGTCGAGCCAGGTAAACGTCGCCCCCTCGATCCCCGGGACTGGCTCGCCGGTCCGTGCCACCCGCTCGACGATGAACCCCGGAACCTCTGCCCGGACCGCCTGGTTCCATCCCAGCATGCCCAAAACCAGCGCCAGCACGTTGCGTAAATAGATCTGAGTCCGCATGGAGCGACCCGCCAAGAATCAGACTCGCAAGAGCATCTACAAACAGTAACGCCGCCAGGGGCGACTACTCAACAGAATGTTCCGAGATTCGCCGCCGAAGATCGGTCTCCGGGAACCCGCCACGGGATCTTAGGGCGTGCGCACGCAATCTGTGTTTCCGAGCCGCGCCCGACATGGCGGGAGCGTTCGAGATACTCAACGATGGAACCCTCAGGGTTGACTCGATCGGGTTCAAGACCACCGGGTCGCTGGTGTTCAGGAACGGGTGGATCAACGTCGCTGCCGGCTCGAGCGTGACCTTCTCCGAGTAGGAGTCGTGAGAGGGCTTGGACCCCAATAGCGCTTGCGGCGGATCCGGTGAGGACGACCCAGAATCACTGGGCGTCCCCACCGGTCCGCGCCGGTTTGACCATCGGGCGCCGTATCGGATATACTGGTTCATCCGGCGGGCACGCCGAGAGGTCATTACCATGAGCAGCACGTTGCGACGAATCGGCATTGCACCCCTGGTCGGTCTCTTTGCGTCTCTCGCCTCAGGCGGGGAGCGAAGCTACACCTTCTACGACATCGGGTTCTTCGGCTGTCCGCCCGACCCCTTCACCGAGGCGACGGACCTAAACGATATGGGCGTGGTGACGGGGTTTAGCAGCACCCCCGATTGTACTACTGGACACGCCTTAACCTGGATCAACGGGATACTGACCGATCTGGACGACACCTCCGAGGAAGGGATCTTTTACGGTGTGGAAGCGATTAGCCAAGCGGGGGTGATGCTGGGTGCTGGCGATCCGGATAAGTTACTGGTCCTGCGCGACGGGATGGCCGTGCCACTGCCCGTCCCGCCTGGCTGTGAGACCCAGGGCAACGGCAGGGGGATCAACGACGCGGGCACGATGGCGGTAGGCCAGTGCGACACGAACGGCTCCGGGGTTGATGCGCCCGCAGTCTATTGGATCGAAGACGGAACCGCCCTGGCCCTGGACCTGTTCGACGACTTGCCGGCGGACGCGACGGGCGAGGCGCGGGATGTCAACGACGACGGCGTTGTGGTCGGCATCGTGGATGGAATACGGTCGTTCATATGGCAGGACGGCGTGCTCACCGAGATCTTCAACGGCTTGGGTGGAGAAGGGGTCACCGTCTGGGCAATCAACAACCACGGGCTGATCGTAGGTCTCGCACACGACGGGCCGGCCATGAGCTACGACATGAACACGGGCGTGATGCGCGCTCTTGGCGATGGGACTGCCAAGGCGGTCAACGACCGCGGCGTAGCGGTCGGTGACAAGACTATTGATTTCAGCAGCGAGCACGCCATTCTCTACGAAAACGGCGAGGAGATCGACCTTCACGAGTTCTTTCCGCCGTACTTCGTTAACACGGACGCCGAGGCCATCAACAATTACGGGTGGATTGTGGGCGACGCCGACGATTCCGAGAACCGCACGCACGGTTTCCTGCTGGTCCCGGTCTACGACAAGGGCGACTACGACGGCGACACCGACGTGGACCATCAGGACTTTCAGCACTTCCAGCGTTGCTTCGCGGCTGAGCCCTACATCGACGGCACGCTGCACGTGGGCTGCAGCGTCTTCGACTTCGACGACGACGTGGATTTGGACCTGGACGACTACGCCGCCTTCCAATCCGCCTTCACCGGCCCCACCGCCCCCAACCTCAACCCCAACGGCCCCGGGTAATCGATCGGCAAACACACCAGTTGAAACACACCGGTTGAAAACCGGTGCCACACCAA
>JADFPW010000126.1 GCA_022562105.1 Planctomycetota bacterium | reverse complement strand
AGATGGGCCGGACAATCAGAAACTCATCTCCCTGATCCTCGAGAAAGCCGGGGCGAAGGTAACGCTCGCCGAAAATGGCCTCATGGGCGTCGAGCGGGCCCTGAAGTCTCGTGACGACGGTGCTCCGTTTGATCTCATCCTCATGGACATGCAGATGCCGGTCATGGACGGCTATCAAGCGGTTCGACGTCTTCGCCAGAGCGATTGGTCGGGTCCGATCATCGCCCTGACAGCCAATGCCATGTCAGGTGATCGAGAAAAGTGTCTGGCGGCCGGTTGCACGGAATACACGACCAAGCCGATCGATCGAAAAGAACTGATTCGTCTGATCAGAAACCAGCTCAACAAACAGTCACAGCTGGAAACGGTGTAGCCGGTGCATCAACGAAGCCTGAGTTTACACTCAATCACTAGCGGTGTTCCGCTGGGATCGGGAGCGGCGCGGATTCTTTGCGCCGTGTTCTGGCGGAAGGCGTTGCATACGATCCACGAGCCACTCGCCCGAGTCAGCCACCTTGGCCGCCCCCACCCAATCCGTCCACGTGCTCCATTCGCCCCGTCCGCTGTGCATACACGGTCTCGGCTGCCGATGTCTCGCCGTAGCCCAATGGCCAGTAGGTGTCGCCCCTGCGAACCGCTTGCGGGATGGAGCAAGTCATGAGAAAACGAATCCTGATCGTTGACCCCGACCAGTTCGACCGCGCCATTCTGCGGAAAATACTGGGCGGCGAGTATGAGCTTGCCGAGGCTACCTCGGGCGAGGAATGCTTGTTGCGGATGCGAGACTTCGGCCCGGACCTCGTGCTGTTGGACACTATGATGCCCGGTATCGATGGGTACGAAGTGTGCCGGCAGATCAAGCAGGCACCGCATGGAGACCTCACCCTGGTGGCGCTGGTCTCCGGGCGAGCATCAACGACGGAGCGTCTCAGGGGGTACGAGGCGGGGGCGGACGACTTTATCGTAAAACCGTTTGATCACGGTGAACTGGCGGCAAGGGTGAAGATCCTCTTCCGTTTGCGCCGCACCCTAACCGGGCTCGCCCGAGCCAACGCGGAGATAGAGGTCTACACCAATGAGCTCGAGCAATTGGTTCAAGAGCGAACCGCTGAAGTGGTTGAGACTCGCGACGTTACCGTGTTCGCCCTGGCCAAGCTTGCGGAATCTCGGGATCCGGAGACCGGGAAACATCTCGAAAGAATGCGCTGTTACAGCCGGATTCTAGCCCAGGAATTGGCCGATCAGCAGCTGTTGCCGGACGAAGTCAATGAAGAATTCGTGCGCCATCTCTACATGGCCAGCCCGTTGCACGACATCGGCAAGGTCGGCATCCCGGATGTCATCCTGCTCAAGCCCGGACTCCTGTCAGCGAGGGAATTCGAGATCATGCGGCGCCATACGCGGATCGGCGCAGAGGCGCTCGAAGAGGCGGCCGCACACACAAGATCCGGCGGATTTCTGAGCATCGCGGCCACGGTAGCGCGGTCTCATCACGAACGCTATGACGGCACGGGATATCCGGATGGGCTCTCGGGCTCTGACATTCCCATCGGGGCGCGAATCGTCGCACTGGCAGACGTCTACGACGCCCTGACGTCCGTTCGCGTATACAAAGCCGCCTACGATCCGGAGGTCGCCAGGGCGATGATCGAAGCAGAAGAGGGAAAGTACTTCGATCCGATGGTCGTCGCCGCATTCCGCACGCGGTACGACCAGTTCCTCCAGGTCTGCCGGAAAAGCGGATCCGCGAAAGAGGCCCTGCTGAACGTGTAGTTTCACGTCAAACAGGCCACCGGCGCACGCCTACCGACGCTCTACGCGGGGGCGCGGGAAGTGGCCCGCGGGACACACGAGTACGCAGCCGGCAGAAGTTCTGATCCGCGGTGGGTGGCACGGTCTGGTACTCCAGGCCGTGGGGGACGACAGGTTTCCGATCCAGCGCTCTCCAGGGCCTGGAGTACCAGACCGTACCACCCATTTATTCACCCGTGACGAAGGACTAGTATCGCGTTGGACAGGCCCACCATGTACGCCGGCGGATGGCTTCCTTCGCGTGGATCCAGCCCTTATAATCCCCGCACATGAAAGCGTGGCCAGGCAGCCGGTGGGATGGGTATGCCATGACACGATCTGGTAGATCGGCTGGGTAGTCAGTCACTAATGAACGTAACGCTAAACGGCCAGCAGCGCGAACTCGGTCACGGGTGGAGCATCGCCGAACTGCTCGACGATCTCAACCTCGAGCCGGTGCGCGTGGCCGTGGAAGTCAATCGGCAACTCGTCAGCCGAGGCGATTTTGGATTGACCACGCTCGATGACGGCGATGTGGTCGAGGTGGTCACACTCGTGGGGGGAGGATAATGGACGAAGATCGGTATCGCATCGGGCCGTTCGAGTTTCGGTCTCGCCTATTCGTAGGCACGGGAAAGTACGCCGACGGCGCCCAGATGGCGGCCGCCCTGGATGCCTCCGGATGCCAGGTGGTGACCGTCGCCGTGCGCCGGGACGTGCTCACCGACGATGGACGAGCCAAGGCCGGCAACCTTCTCGACCACCTGGACACCAAGCGCTATACCATCCTGCCCAACACGGCGGGTTGCTTCACCGTCGAAGATGCGATCCGCTCCGCCCGGCTCAGCCGGGAATTGTTGGAGGGGATGAACAATCCCGGCGCCTCGTGGGTGAAACTGGAGGTGCTGGCCGATCGCAAGACGCTGCTTCCCGATCCGGTCGGCACGCTGCAGGCGACCGAGAAGCTGGTCGAACTCGGGTTCGTCGTTCTGGTGTATACGAACGACGATCCGATTCTGGCGAAGTGCCTTAAGGATGCCGGAGCGGCCAGCGTCATGCCCGCCGGCTCGCCCATCGGCTGTGGCCAGGGAATCCTGAACCCGGCCAACATTCGGCTGTGTCTGGAATACCTAAAGGAAGACGATCCGGACTATCCGGTGATCGTCGATGCGGGAGTGGGGACCGCCTCGGACGTTGCGGTTGCGATGGAACTGGGGGCAGACGGCGTGCTGCTCAATACGGGAATCGCCGGGGCCAAGGAGCCCATCCGAATGGCTCGTGCGATGGCCCATGCCATCGAGGCGGGTCGGTTGGCCTACCTTAGCGGCCGAATTCCCCGCAAACGATACGCGACCGCCTCTTCACCGTGGGAAGGCGTGATCGGAGTTCCGGCGTGAGCGCCGCAACACTAGCGTTCGGTCACTCGTTCTTCGACGCCCCTGATTTCACCACTGATGGAGCACTGAATACCGACAGGCGGGTATCGGGACTATGGTGAGAGAGATAGTCCTCGCGCCGGCGTAACCCTTGGCCATGATGCTGCCTCGACGCAAACTGCTGTTGGTGGTTACCCTGTTCGGGGTCGGCGGATCGTTGGCCGCTACGGTCGCCTACGCCGCCTACGTGCGCAGCTCAGCCTACCGCGTCGATGTCGTGACCGAACTCTCCCACAAGCTAGGCCTCGCCGCGAGCATTGACTCCATCCACCCGCTTTCGCTCAACAGCCGCGAGTTTCGAGGCGTGCGGGTAATGGTGCCCGACGGATCGACGGCGGTGTTCTCCTGTGATCGGGCGGTCTGGCGCGACGTTTCCGTCGAGGGACGCCGCCGGTATGCCTTGGACTTGAGCACTGGCTATCTGCTGCTGGGCACCGGTCAATGGCGATCATCCGACTATCAGAAGATGTTGGACTCCGGATTGGGCCACGATTTTTCTCGCCTACGTTTGTCGGAGATTCACATGGACCGGATGGACCTGGAGTGGTTTCATCCGGATTTTCGCCTGACGCTCGACGGCGCTTACGGGGAAGTGCTCTTCAACGAAGACGGAACCGGTCGAGCGACGCTTAACTCTCGGACGCTCAACGGTGTGCCACTCGACTCGCCTGTCAGTGTATCGGCCTCGTTTACGCCCGGCTCCGGGCTCACGTTTCATGAAGTAGTGCTCACCGTGCCGACGCTGCCGCTCAGCGTCTTGGGTTTGGATCGCTTGCTGCAGAGCACCGTGACCCAGGGAACATTTCAAGGCCAACTCGTCTACCGCGAGCCATCCGCCGACGGCGTTTCACGGACCCTGGAAGCCGCCGGCCGACTGGAAGACGCGTCGCTGTTGGAGCTGACCCAGCCGTTGCCGGGCGGCCCGTACAACGGCCGGGTGAGTGCCACGCTGGACCAAGTGCGCTTCGTCGATGGCCGATTGGACGAGCTGCGCTTCCAGGGGAATCTGTCCGGCGTTCGCCTCGGTGACGTCATCCACGCCATCCAGGCCACCCAAGACGAGGGAACTGCCGATTTGCGGATCCACCAGGCCGAGTATCGCAACGGGGTGATTCGCTACTTGAGCGTTTCAGGCAGAGCGGACGATATTTCGGCCGAAACCATCAGCGGCCTGTTGGGTCACGGAACGATGACCGGTCGCCTGCAGGTGAGGATCAACTCGCTGATCGTGGTCGATGATCATATCCAGTCCGCCGATCTGGAAGTCCACGCCGTGGCTCCGCCCGATCAGCCCGGCACCATTGACCGCGACGCACTGGCCGCGGTCGCCAAGGAGCTGTTTGGTTTTGACCTTCAGATGGTACTGCCGAAGAAGATCGAATACGTCGAACTAGGGGCTCGACTGGTGCTCGAGCGCGGACGACTCCGCATCCACGGGACGCATGGACCGGATGGACGGACGGTGGCGACTATCCGGCTGTTTGGTCGCGATTGGCCCGTGCTCCGCGCCCCGGACCGCACTTTCGAGGTTCCCGATCTGCTGGCCCTGGTGCGCGATCGTCTGGAGCCCTTCGACGCCGCCGACCTGCGCCGCTGGTGGCAGGAGCACCACCAGCAATCCCAAGACACTCAGGACTGAGCGTCTAACGATTCGGAAACTGGAGAATGTCATGATATCGAGATTCGCATCCATCGGACTGGCGGTTGGGTTGCTGGGCACGCTCGGGTGTTCAACGGTGATCAAGCAGACCTACTACGGAGTGACCGGAGCCCACGGCAAGTTCTACGAAGTGACCGTGGTCGATCCGCCTGATCTGACCATCTACCGAAGGGTCATCGTCAGACCGTTCACCAACGAACTCGGCGCCCCGGTGCCGAGCACGGTCGTCGCTGAGATCAACCACGCAATCCCCCAAGTGCTCGCCGATGAGGGCCTGTTCTACCCCGATGGCAAAGCTCTACGGATCGAAGGCCGTATCATTCACTACACGGGCAAGTCGGGTCTCGAGGGATCGGTCAGCTCGGTGATCGGGTCGGGTGAGGAATGTGTCTGCCGCGTTCAACTCCTGGACGATGCCACGAACCGGCAAATCGGCGAAGCGATCTGCTGGGGCGTTGTCAAATCCGTCGTCCGCCGGGGCCCTGAAGAACTCGGCATCGGCGTAGGAAAAGCGGTCGCCAAATGGATCGAAAAGCGCCTACCCGAACATGTTGTGGACGCCCGCCAGGCCGAGTTGAAACCAGAGGGATAGAGGTCGGTGTCGCACCTTCGCATTACACCACAAGATCGTGCATCTGTGGCACCATTCGCCGACCGCGCCACCTGACGTCGTGGAGGATATCAGAGATCGACCGTAACCCACGTTCCACCGCGTCGGCCCCACACGCCACAGTCGTCAGAATGGGTCGTTCGCTCCCTGAAATTGAGGGGAAGATGCTCTCGGTCGCGGAGATTCGGATTCATCGTCAATGAAGCCTGACGTCCACCGCCCCGACTCCCGGTGGTACACGAACCGGTTCGTGATGGGCTGTGTTGTCGGCGCGGCGGCTCTGTTCATCTACATTCCCACGTGGTCCTACCCTTTCGTCTATGACGACGTGCCCATTGTTTTGCGCAACCCACCGGTAGTCGGAGACGGACCATGGTACACCCCCTGGACGTCGCCCTATTGGCCCTCGACGTCGCCCGGCGACCCGCTCTATCGGCCGGTGACCCTAGCTTCGCTCCGCCTGAACTACGCTGTGTGGGGCACCGATCCCATGGGCTACCGTGTGACGGCTGGCGTCTTGCATGCCGCAGTGGCCGTGCTGACTTCGCTACTCGCCTCGGCCGCGTGGCGACGCCCAGTCGCGGGCTGGGCCGGCGGACTGCTGTTCGCCGTGCATCCGGTACACGCCGAGACGCTTGGCATGGTCGTTGGACGATCTGAGCTGTTGGCTGCCCTCTTGGTGACGATTCTGCTATGGCGACATCTGTCGTTCCTTCAAGGTCGGCGCTCGATGAGTCTGGTTCATCATCTGGTTATCGCCGTCGTCTTCTATTTGGCACTGGGCTCCAAGGAGCATGCCCTCGTCGCCGTGGTCGGAGTTGCGGTCCTTGATTTCGCCTATCGGTCGAACGGGAAGCTGGTTTCGTGGCGGGAGCGATTCGGGCGTTTGGCCGCCTCGCACTACCTCGGGTTGATTCTCGCCTTGACGGCCTATCTCGCTCAGCGGCACCTGGTTCTTGGTTGGCAGAGTCGGCTCAATCCTGAAATGGTGGACCCGTTCGACAACCCGTTGATCCGCGCCAGCCTGACTGAGCGACTGCTGACCCCTCCGGCGCTCTTGAGCAAGGCGACCGAGCTGTGCCTGCTGCCGCAACGACTGAGTCCAGTTTGGTCGTTGGGAGGTTTTGAGCTGCCGACCAACGTGCTGCGGTGGGATGTCGTGGCCGGAACGGTTCTGGCAGCGTGTCTGGTGGTGATCGGCGTGCTCGGCATTCGGCACCGGTGGCGTATCGGCTGGGTGGCGCCTTGTTTGGCCGCGTCGCTGGTGTTGCCCTGCCACTTTGTGCCGGCCGCCAACTGGTTATTCGCGGAACGCTGGCTTTACCTGCCGACGGTGTTCTTGGCCGTCGCAGTCGGCGGTGCCGCCGCCATTCGCCCGCGACTTGGGCTGACCGTGGCCGTGGTGATTGCTCTGTTGCTCACCCCGGTGACGCTCCGCTACCAGCAGGCCTGGCGCAGCAACGACGCGATTTTCTCGACGACGCTGCAACATCATCCGCGAAGTTATCATGCCCTTCTCGGCGTAGCTTCGTCGAACAAACAGAAGGGCGAACTCGCCCGGATTCCCGAGCTGATTGACCGCATGATGGCCCTCTATCCCGACTCGCCTCGGGCGTGGTACTACCACGTATGGCTCCTTGCCGAACGGAATCGCCCCGCCGAGTTGCTAGAATCCATCGAGCGCTACCAATCCCTCAACCGGTGGATTCCGCTCTCGGGCGAGCTCTCACAACTCCGCGATCGGGCGCGTCTGCGTCTCGAAGGACTCAAAGAAACCGCCACCCGTACACCTGACCCAGCCGTAGCGGCGGGACCGGGTGACGCGGGCGATCGCTGAACGACAGCGTCCCAAGATGCCGGCCGGGTTACGGAGCGGGGGTCGGGCCGTCGGACGCGGGCTGTCGGAGTTGAACGAGCGGCGTTGTAGGTGCCTTCATTTCCGCCGGATCGACGCGGGCGAAGTCTGCCAGGTCGCTGGTCTCCGGGACGGTGACTTCCAACCATAGGCACTGGGTGTCCGTATGGAGCGACGCATCATGCAAGCCCGCCGGCAAGAGGACGACGTCGCCGCGGCTGAATCGCGTTACGCCGTCGCTTGCCGATTTCGGCATCTCGATCTGGCCATCGCCCTCCAGGACGACCCACACCACCATCCCGCCGTAGGGGATGGGCATGTCCAGTTCCTCGACCATGCGCACTCGCTCGATGTGAAACGAATCGCACGTCACCAGGCGAGTGACCGCCGTCCAAACGCTGGCCACGTGTGAGCGTTCCTCCCCCGGAATAGGCGCTCCGGAGAAGTCGATGCACTCCAGGGCCTGATCGAGGTGAAGCTCACGCTCACGCCCGGTGCTCGGATCGATGCGGCCGAAATCGTAGACGCGGTAGGTAATGTCCGATGGCGTCTGAATCTCCGCGACGACGACGCCCGCGCCCAGGGCATGAACCGTCCCGCTGGGCAGGTAGTAGCACTGGCCTTTGCGGACCTCGATTCGGTGCAGGCACTCTTCCACCCGACCCTGAGCGACAGCCGATTCGAATGCGGCTCGATCGACTCCCGGGTTGAGGCCTCGGTAGATGAACCCGCCCGGCTCGGCATCGACAATGTACCAGGCCTCGTGCTTGAGGCGCACGTTGGCCCCCAGTTTAGCGGCCATGGCCTCGTCGGGATGCACCTGCACGCTCAGCGTCTGCGTGGCGTCGAGGAACTTAATCAGCAGCGGGAATCGGCCGTCACACAATTCGACGCGACCGAGCAGATCCGCACCCCACTCAGTCACCAGTTGGGCGATCGAGCGTCCGGCGGCTGATCCACTGCGAACCACCGACCATTCGTCCTCCAGGTCCACCAGCTCCCAGGACTCGCCGATCGGCTGATTGCCGGGAAGCGACTTGTCCACCAGCGTAGCCAAACGACGACCGCCCCAAATCTTGGGTTTGAAGATCGGCTCGAACAACAGCGGATGCACATCCATCGCAGGCTCCCGCACTCAGGCAAAGGCAATCATTAAGCGTTCGCCAGTCTATCCGTTGAAATCCGAACGACCACCCCTCCGCGTCCGCGAGTGGGCCGCGCCGAATTTTGGGTGCCATGGGCCAACTCGTTGGCCCGTGTGATGGCCGTGAGATTGAGAAACGCCGACACGGGCAAGCTAGGCGTGCCCAGGGGGTCTGGTTCGCTTCGCGAAGGCGCCGGACTACGGACAATCGCCGAATCGCGCCAGGACGAACCCCACGTCCAATGTGTCCACCAAGCCGTCCGCATTGGTGTCGGCGGCGTCGCAGCTCGGATCACCGGTACCCACTGGACAGCCGAAACGAGCCAGCACAAACCCACTATCCAACGGATCGACTAGCCCGTCACCGTTGACGTCGCGCACGTGCAGCGCCACCGGGTCGCTCACCGCGGCAATCGGCGGCAAAACGTCAAAGCCGTCGCTGCCATCCGCCAACAGAATCGACAGATTGCCGCCGGCGGCGCCCGCCACCAGCAGGTCTTCGAGCCCGTCGTTATTAAGATCGGCCGCGACCACTCGCACGGGCTGCGCGATGGTGTCGATGTGGCGGGCGACCGACAGGCCGGCCTCGTCAGCGAATTGATACAACGTCAACGAGTCGCTTTGCAGGTCGATGGCGACGATCAGCGTTTGGTTCCGGCTGTTGAGTAGGGTCATCGTTCGCGCCGGAGCGCCGGGATTGACGAGCAGTGGAGGCTGAAAGACACCCGGCTCGCCGGCTCGGCCGAGCCGCAGCAAGATATTGCCCGCCTGATTCATAACAATCGTGTCGGTCGTGCCATCGCGATCAACGTCGGCAAACAGCGGCGTCGCGCCGGTGCTGTTGGAGGCAAACTGGTCCACGGATTGAAAACGTCCGTCGCCGGTGCCCACGGCGATCGTCACGTCTTTGCTGACGGCGTTGGTGGCGGCCAAGTCGATGCGGCCGTCGCGGTTGAAGTCGGCGGCCACCAAGCCAGTGGGTCGGCGTCCGACCGGCACGCGGACTAAATCGGTAAACGTCCCGTCGCCTAGTCCGCGGAGGACCGAGATGTCGTCGGTCGAGGCGTTCGTTACGGCCAGATCTAAGTTGTCGTCGCCATCGAAGTCGGCCGAGACAATTCCCCGGGGCTCATCGCCGAGGCCGTGCGTGCCTACGTCAAAAGTGAGCGGTTCGGCGAACGTGCCGTCGCCGCCAGCGAGCAGGATGGACACATCGTCGCTGAGGGCGTTCACGGCGGCCAGATCGATCTTGCCATCGTTGTTCAGGTCGGCCGCGATCAGCCCGCGGGGCCCGTCGCCCGCCTCCCATCGCGTCTGCTCGGAGAACGTCTTGTCGTGGCCGGCCAGAAACAGCGAGATGTCGTTGTCCAACGAATTGGGCGTGGCCAGATCGATCATCCCGTCGCCGTTGAAGTCGGCCGCCACGATTCCCCGCGGTCGGCCGCCGGTGGCCCGGCTGGCCGTAGCGCCGAAGGTGCCATCGCCGAGACCGAACAAGAACGAAATGTCGTCGGAATCCGAATTTGCCGTGGCCAGGTCGATAACCCCGTCGCCGTCGAAGTCGGCCGAGACGATGCCGATGGGAAGTTTTCCGGCCGGATAGGTCACAGCGTCCTGATAGGTGCCGTCTCCCAGGCCGAGCATCACCGAGATGAATCCACCGCTGAAATTGGCAGTCGCCAGATCCGGCCGCCCGTCGCCATTGAAATCGGCAATCGTGATCGCTGCCGCGTCACGCGCCGACAGCCGAGACTGCTCGCCGAAGGTGCCGTCGCCGCGACCCAACAAGATCGACGGGTCAGCGGAATTGGCCACGACCAGATCGGCCCGTCCGTCGTTGTCGAGATCGCCCGAGACCAATCCGCGAGGCCCGTCTCCGACGCCGATCCGCAACGATTCCTGAAAAGCCCCGTCGCCCAGCCCGATCCGCACGCTCACCGAGTTGGATAGTCCGCCCGCCGTCGCCAGATCGATGCGGCCATCGCCGTTGAGGTCGGCGGCCAGCAGGTCCTGTGAATCCTTGGCCACCGTGACCTGTCGCCGGCGGGCGAAGCTGCCGTCGCCGAAGCCCAGCGCGACAGAGACCGTCGAATTTTGAGAACTCGTCACCGCCAAATCGAGCCGACCGTCGTCATTGAAGTCGGCGGCCACGAGCGTTGTGGTGAAGTCACCCGCGTCGACGCGCTCGGGGGCCAGGCGGATGTCGATCGGTGCGGCCGTGTCGAACGACCCGTCGCCGCGTCCCTCGAGCAGCGACACGTCGTCGGACAAGGCGTTGGCGACCGCCAAGTCGATGGACCCGTCGGCGTTGAAGTCACCCACCGCGACCGAGGTAGGCTCGTCGCCGACTTTGACGCGCTGTTTGGTCTGAAACGCTCCGCCGGCCATGCCGAGAAAGATCGACACGTCCCCGGACGTGCGATTGGCCACGGCAAGGTCGCTCTGTCCGTCGCCGTCGAAATCGCCGATCGCCAGCGCCTCGGGTCCGAGCCCGGCATCGAGGGTCTCCGCCGTCGTGAACGATCCGTCGCCCGCCCCGACCAGAATAGTCACGTTGTTCGACGCGGAATTGGCCACGGCCAAATCGAGCACGTCGTCGTCGTTCAGATGGCCGACCACCAGCGCCTTGGGCTCGAGCCCGACACCGAACGGCACCTGCGGATTGAACGAACCATCGCCGACCCCCAGCAAGATCGAAACATTATTGGAAAGTTGATTCGTCACGGCCAAATCGTCGTGTCCATCGCCGTTGAAGTCGGCCACCACAATGTCGGTCGGAAGGATGCCTGTCCGAAAAGTAATTTGCGACCGATACGT
>JADFPW010000451.1 GCA_022562105.1 Planctomycetota bacterium | reverse complement strand
GATGACCAGATTGCGATGGGCATGTTCGACGGCCGAGCAAACCTTGCGAAACAGCTTGATTCGCTCGACGACCGTGAGTCGATGCGAATCACAATAGACGTCGATGGGCGAACCCTGAACGAACTCCATGACCAGATAGGGCCTGCCATCGTCCGTCGTGCCTCCGTCAAGCAAACGAGTAATGTACGGATGTTCGAGATTCGCAAGTGCCTGACGCTCACGCTCGAAATGACGCCGCAGCTCACGGCTGGTGAGGTCGCGACGAATCAGCTTGATGGCCACCTGTTTCTGAAATTCGTCGTCCGCTCGAACTGCCCGGTACACCGTGCCCATTCCACCGGATGCAATCACCTCTTCGATGCGATAGGAGCCGATCAGACGTCCCACCTCCTGCTGGGGTAACTCCTGATCGAAGTCGGCACGTCCCGAAGCCGGACTGGTCGCCAGAAACTCCCCGGATTCCACGTGGGCCCGAAGAAGGCGTTCCACGTCGGTTCGCATCGCCGCATCAGGGCAACGAGCGGTCAGGAAACCGGGCCGGTCCTCCGTCGCCAGCTCCAGGGCCTCGTGGAACAAATCTTCTATCTGTTCCCATTGATCCGGCGGAGACGGCACAGTGGAATCCACCGCTTGCGGGTCCGATCGTCGCTCCATGGTCACGGCTCCATGATCCGGGCATAGAGCCATGCCCTGGCCGTGGCCCAATCGCGATTGATCGTCCGAAGAGGCACGTTGAGGATTCGCGAGGTCTCCTCGGCCGTGCAGCCGCCGAAGAACCGCAACTCGACGACACGAGACTTTCGTTCGTCTTTGGCAGCAAGCTCGCTCAGGGCGTCATCGAGGGCCACCAGGTCGTGAGCCTTCTCCTCCCATTCCACCACCACGTCGTCGAAGGGCGTTGGAGTTCGGTCGCCGCCGCGCTTCGCCGCACGGCGCATGCGCGCATAATCTGTAAGAATTCGTCGCATGGCGGTCGACGCCACCCCGAAGAACTGATCCCGATTCTTCCACCCCGCGGTGTTCTGTTTGACCAGTTTGAGGTAGGCCTCATGGACCAGCGCGGTCGGCGGAAGCGTGTGACCGGCCCTCTCAGAGCGCAGAACCCCAGCCGCCATACGCCGCAGCTCGTCGTACACCAGGGGGAGCAGTTCGTTCACCGCCTGGTCCGACCCGTGGGCAGCCTGCTCCAGCAGTTGGGTTAGATCCCCTTCGGTACCGGTCATGGGCTCGCCGCTCGAAAGAAAGTGGCACGATATCCACCCCATTCTCGCGGTCTACAAGTAGAAAGGCAAGGTCGGACGGAACTGGGCCTCCCAAGGGGTAATCGCCGTGGGGTAGGGCCGGTGAGCCGTTCGATTGGGGCTCTAAGGGCCTGTGGGGAGTCGTGGACTGACCATCCTCAGTTATCGGGCCCGAGATCGGCAAAGGCTTCCAACAATCGGCGACCAAGGAGAAGAAAATGTTCCTGAATAACCCGCGTGCAATCGTGGCGACGGCCTTGGCTCTGCTGCTCGGGCTTCTCGCCCTCACCTCCCCGTCGATTGCGGACCATATCGACGGCCACAACGACAGTGACCCCGTTTGGCCCGTTCCGTTGCCGGGGCAGGACGTCTTCGACGGCGGCGCCATCTTGCTCCATGGCATCGGCCCATACGGCGGCACGGAGATCACCAACACCGAGCTGACGATCACCTACGTCTCCGACGGCGCCACACCCGCCAGTGACATTTACATTGCGATCAGCTACCTGTCCACCACCGGGTTCCTCGAGTACTACGTCACCGGTGCCGACCTCGGGTTCGGCAGTGGCGCGGGCACGTTCGTTGGCACCATTTCGACCGACATGCTCAATGGCATTACTACCGAGAGCTTCCTGTTTCCCCCTTACAGCGAGATCTTTATCGAAATCGGCTCCATCACCGGAGCAATCGATGGAACAGCCTACTTTGAGGACTCCTTCATCAACTTCGACGTCGGCACCGGAGATGAAGAGCCTTGTGATGGCGATGCGAACGGCGACGGAACGGTGGATCCGCTGGACACAGGCTATGTGCTGGCCCGCTTTGGCTGTCCGGTCGGAACGGGCCACGCCAGCTGCGACGCCGCCGACGTCAACGCGGACGGCGCCGTCGACCCGCTGGACTCAGGCTACGTGCTGGCAAGATTCGGTGAGTGCACCTAGACCGGGCCGGGTGCCCTCCGCCCCGGAAACCGTGGTCGGACATCTACCCCTTCGGGCACGCGGAGTGTCCGGAATCGACGAACCCCGCTGATGGGGTCGGAAACACTGGACGGAAACTGATACACTAGGAATGAGGAGTAAGACAATGAACTTGGGACTTCCACGAACAATCCACATAGCCGCCCTGGCCTTCGCCACGGCCACAGTCGCCCTTACCCTGCCCTTGGAGGCGGACCACATCCCCGGTCACAGCAACGATGAC
>JADFPW010000125.1 GCA_022562105.1 Planctomycetota bacterium | reverse complement strand
GTATGGTTGAGTCGTCAAAACCCTATCATACAAGGTCGAGAAGGCCGTCTCTATGCGCAAACCACCTCACACTCGTGAAATATCCGGGCTAGTGATTGAACAAGAACTCCTTGGAGTTCAGGACCGCCCAGTAGATGTCCTCGAGCGCCTGGCGCTGATCGGATGACTGGGATACCGTCTCCTGCAACGTGGTTTTCTCAATTTCGCTCGGCAGTCGGGCGTAGGCGGCCACGTACAACTCGTCAATGATCTGGGTCGGCGATGCGCCCTCACTCATGCGCCGAGCGAGTCGGCCGCTCTCGGCGGCGATCTTGTCCGTCACCGTTCGACCGTTGATCAGGTGCAGGGCCTGGGACAACGTAGGTTCGTCCCGCCGTTCGCAGGTACAGGCGCTGAGTCTCGGCGGCCGCCCGAACACGTCGAGGAAATAGCTTCCCGATCGACCGTCGCTCACCTGCATGGCCCGGGCCCCCAGCGGCAGGCCGCGGAACTTCTCGGGGACTCCGGTGACCTGACAAATCGCATCGAGCAGCGTTTCGGCGGGCAAGCGGCGCACGATGGCGTGGGACAGGTTTTGCCTATCGGCGGCGTTGGTCGGATTGGTGTGGGTGGAGAGTTGGTAGGTGCGCGAATTAGCAATCGTGCGCACCAAGGCGCGCAGGTCGTAGTTGGATTCGATGAACTCGCGAGCCAAGCGAGCCCGCAGGGCGGGATGCGATGGCGGGTTGCTCACCCGCACGTCGTCGGGCGGCTCGACCAATCCTCGGCCCATGAAATGGGCCCACACGCGATCGACGAAACTGCCGGCGAAATAAGGGTTGTCCGGGCTGGTCAACCACTCGGACAAGACTTTGCGCCGGTCGCCGCCCGCGGGAATGGTTGGGGTATCACCGCCCAGGAACTTCGGCGGCATGACCCGCCCGGTGCTTAGGTGCTTGACCTCGCCCGAACCGCTGTTGAACACGATCGACTCCCGCGGATCGTCACTGGTTTTCTTGCCCACCTGGGCGAAGAAGGCGGCGAAGCTGTAGTAGTCGTCCTGCGTCCAGCGCTCGAACGGATGGTTGTGACATTGGGCGCACTTGATGCGAATGCCCATGAACACCTGGGCGACGTTCTCAGCCATTTGCGTCGGGCTGGTGTCCACCAGGTAGAAGTTGGCCGGCGGGTTGCGAAAGTTGCCGCCTTGGGCCCCGAGCAACTCGCGAACCATCCGATCCAGGGGCACGCCGCGCAGGATCGACGACTTGATCCACTCGCTGTAGAGGTACATCGCCTTGTGGCTGATACGTCGTGAGCCCGACTCGATGCGCAGCAGTTCCGCCCATTTCATGGCCCACAGCTCGGGAAACTCCGGTCGTTCCAGAAGGTCGTCGATCAGGCGGGCGCGCTTGTCCGGGAATTCGTCGCCTACGAAACGTTCGTACTCAGCCGCGGTGGGCAGCAGTCCGACGATATCGACGAAAACGCGCCGGACAAAGACCTGATCGCTGCAAACCTCCGACGATTGCATGTGCAGCGTGCGAAGCTTGGCGTGTACGAAATCGTCGATGTAGTTGAAAGACGGCGTCTCGGACCACACGAACGCATCGTCGACCGGCAGGACGATCAACCGTCCCACGACTGCGAAGTCATCGAAGCGAGCCAGGATCAATCCCTCGCCTCGCCCACCGGCGGTAGCCAGCCCGGTGTCGGTCACCGTCGCTGTCGATTCGTCCGATATGCCGTAGAGCGCGAGATTGGTGACGTCGCGGTCGGTGCCGTCTGAATAGTGGGCCTGCACGATGAACTGTTGGATCAGGCCTGCTCCGACGAGCACGCACTCGGGCGGCAGGATCTCGATACCGGTCACCACCGGCGGGTCGGGCGGATCGTCGGGCACGTAAGCTTCGATCCAGCGCAGCAACGTCTCGGTCAGCTCGGAGTCCGGGGTGAGCACCTGACCGCCGTCGTGGGCCACCTCCGCCAGCGGTTTGCGCAGCATCAGGCTCTGACGCGGGTCACCCGGATTGATTCGCCGGGCGGATAGGTCGCGGGTCAGGCTCACATAGTCCTTCCGCGGCTCGTAGCCGAACAGCGACAGGCGAAACCCGTTCTTGCCCTGGGCGCTGCCATGGCAGGCGCCGGAGTTGCAGCCGGCCTTGGTGAACACCGGGATGACGTCATTGCGAAAGCTGATCGGTCGGGTTTGGCCTGTACCGGATACCACCACCGTCGCCTCGGCGCGGAACTCGCCATCCACCGCGGTCAGGACGGTTCGTCCGTCGGCCAGCGGTGTCAGGCGGTTCGTCGCGGACCGTTCGAGACGACATACCCCGTCGTCGGCCAGGGTGAGCTGGACCGTGGCGGTGACGTCGCGTGTGGCCCCCGAATCATCGGTGGCCACCACGATGATGCGCTGGGTGTCGCCGGCGTCATCCAGGGCGATGACCGCGGGATAGATGGTCAAGCGTTCGCCGGCCTGGGCGATGAGTGCGTGAACCAACAAACTGGCCGCCAGTGCAATAGAGCTACGCCGAAACAGCAGAGCCGGTCCCAGAACTGCCAACGAGCCGCGAACTTCAGTTCGCCCGGCGCTGCGGATCCTTGAAACGCAGGACAAAACAAATCGTGCACCAGACTCCGCCGGGTGGCCCACCTCTTTAGAGGTGGGGGAGGCGAATCCAGCGTTCATTCGTATCCCCCACGGCTGAAGCCATGGGCCACCCAGACCAGTCCTTGCCACCCAACCCGTCACTCGACAAATAACAAGAACACTATTTCGCAGGCATCTCGCGGCCGGTCAGCTTTTCGATCGACTCGATCGCCGCCCGCCAGCCCACCTCGATGTCGCTCTCTTCGCCGCCGAGGTACACGCGACCGAAACTACCGAACGCCCGTACCTCCAGGATGTTGATCCGGGCAGCCTTCTCCGCTTCGTTGGCCGCCAGCGCCGCATACGCCGCCGGCTGCACCTCCATCACGAACAACGTCTGGCCGGCCATGATCATGTTGCCGTGCCGCGTCCGATTGATCAACTGCGTTTGGTAATCGGTCAGATGGCGAATGACCTGGTTGGACAGGATTTTCGGCTTGTACCGGTCCTCAGCCGTCAGATCGAGGGCGTCGAGGATGGCCTGGCCCGCCTGGCGGACTTCGCCCTGCGAGTCGGAGTGAATCTCCAACAGGCCGTACAGACGCTCGACGATCTGCATTCCCGGGGTCACCCGCGTCGCTTTCAGGGCGACGTCGGTGATGCGGTTGATTTCGATTCCGGGCGAAATCTCCACGTATAGCGACGCCATGCCCGCGACCGGCAGAAATCCCTGGGCGATGGTGCCCAGAAACGCGGCGTACTGGGGCTGCAAGCTGTCGAGGAACACGTAGGCACGCAGATCAGCCATGACCGGTATCCTATTCGCCGGGCGCTTCGCGTTAGTTCAACTTTCGCCCGGCGTCAGCGAGCCGCGGACTTCAGTCCGCGCGGACTAAAGTCAGTGGCTCGCTCCCAGAAAAGTGCGGGCCTCGACGCTAGACTGACTCGGTAACGCCCCTGGCTTCCTGAACGATGGCCACCCCGCAACTGGCCCCGATACGCGTGGCCCCCGCTTGAATCATCTTCTGGGCATCGGCAAAGCTGCGAATCCCGCCCGCCGCCTTGACGCCCATCGACGTGCCGCGAACGGCGTCGGCCATCAACGCCACATCATGGGCCGTTGCCCCGCCGGGGCCGAAACCCGTTGACGTCTTAACATAATGCGCCCGGGCGCGCTTGGCGAGCCGGCAGGCGCGGGTCTTCTGTTCGTCGTTCAGCAACGCAGCCTCGATGATCACCTTGCAGGTGGATCGCCCCTCTCGACACGCATCCACGACGGCGGCGATGTCGCGATAGACCCGCTGGTCATCGCCCCCGACCAGCGCTCCGATGTTGATGACCATGTCGATCTCGCGGGCACCGGCCCGGATGGCTCGTCGTGCTTCGGCCGACTTGATCTCCGTCTCGTGGGCTCCCAACGGAAAGCCCGCCACGCTACACACCTTGACCTGCGACCCCTTGACCAGTCGAGCGGCCAATCGCACGTTGGCTGGATTCACGCAGACCGTGGCAAACCCGTGCTCCACCGCTTCCTCGCATAATTGGCGGATATCATCCTCGCTAGCCTCCGGTCGCAGGAGCGTATGGTCGATGTACTGGGCCAATTCGTGCGGCAGCGGTCCCGCACCGGGACGGTGGCAGATTCGACCGGCCCCGAGCTTAATGAACTGGCGGACCGTATCGGCGTCCGCCGCGGGAGCGGCCTGACAAAACGCACAGGCCATCTCGGTGCAACAGATCTGCGACGATCCACCGTCAGCCTGCGTCAGACCCGCGATTCGCTCGACGATGCGTTGGACGTCCTCCGGTGACAGGCCATCGACGGACGGTCCCGCCGGTGGTGGCGACGCTGACGCAGACCCAGCGCTAGTCTCCAGTTCGGTAATCATCGCCACCCGGTCGAGGTGGCGCTGCACGGTACATTCGGTCTCCAGCCAGACGTCCACGATCTGCCGGGCCAACCCCGAGCCGATGAACGCCGCTCCGAGGGTCAGCACGTTGGCGTCGTTGTGTTCGCGGCTGTTGCGGGCCGAGGAAACGTCGTGGCACAGCGCCGCCCGGACACCGGCCACCTTGTTGGCCGCCATCGCCGAACCGATCCCCGCTCCGTCGATGATGACCCCACGGGCGCACGTTCCATCGCTCACTCGGCGAGCCACCTCGTAGGCGATCTTGGGATAGTCGGCGGGGGCGGCGTCGAATGTGCCACAGTCTTCGACCGTGTACCCGTGCTGCTCGAGGTAGGGTTTGAGGGCTTCCTTGAGCTCGTACCCGGCGTGATCGGCCCCTAGAGCGATCGTTCGTGTCGTGTTGGACTCGGCTTTGGCCACGCAAGGTGCATTGTGGACAGCCCCCCTTCGGTGTCAAGAAACGACCGGGCCGACGAGTTGCCCTTGCGGGGATGCAGCGCCCAGGCTACACTGACCCATGGAGTGACCGTGTACCACCCGGACGGCCGGCGCCTTCCGGGTTGACCAAGAGCCCCTTTCGTTCAACGGGAGCTTCCACCATGGCCGAAGGCAACGTTCGACCTTGTGAAGAGTGCGGCGCCAGCGTCTACAGCGATCATATCGAGGCAGGGATCGCCGGATACCTAGGCGGGAAGATGCTTTGCCCCCACTGCATGGGAGAGGCGACCGCCCAGGCCCTCCCCCGCGAGGCCGACGGCGGTGAGTCGATCGGGTCCATTGCCCTATCGGATGGACCCATCGATTTGGGCGATAGCGGCGGTGGATCGGCCCTTCGCCTGTCAAGCGGGGCTCCGGTCACCGGCGATGCGGCCGAAAAGACCGTCGATTTCAAGAGAACGCTACTTCCGCCGAGTTCGTTGGCGGCGACGCGATGTCGGACGTTTCATTCCAAACTCAACGAAGCCGCCATGGATTTCATGACCGACCATATCAACGAGTGGGCGGACAAACACCCGGACGTGACCATCAAGTTCGCCACCACCACCGTCGGTGTGTTCGAGGGCAAGCATTCCGATCCCAATCTGATCATTACCCTGTTCTATTGATGCTCGGCGCGGTAACGCGGCGGCGTGTGGTCACGCAACAGCCAGCGAACGAGGCGGAGAATCGCCGTTTCCCCTAGCTCTCGTTCCGGTTGGAGGCCGATTTCCCGGCGGATTGAGGGCAGGGGACACCCCAGCCTGCCAACCAGGCGGTTGCGGCTCCGCCCCCTTGATTCCCACCGGCGTCTCGGCTAGAGTGCGGCTGGATCTGCGGGCTGGCGACGGTGCGGAAGCCGTGCGGTGCTGGATCCAGCCTGAATCTGGAGCAGATGACCGTGCATTATCCTCGTCGAAACAGCAAGATTAAGCGGGCCCGCAAACAGGGTTTTCGAGCTCGAATGCGGACATCCAAGGGGCGAAAGCTCATCAACCGCCAGCGACGGGCCGGCCGACACTCGGTCAGCTTGTGCTCGTAGCTCTCCGCCCGGCTCTCACCTCCCCGCCGGATCCGGCCTAGCGGCTACCGGGCGCTGCATGCGCCGCCGATACCTTCCGGTTACCCTCGCCTTGTTCCGATAAACAGGTATGACCCTCGCCCACGCAGGCCGGATGCCCGCCAGCTCGATGGACGTGCCGTTCGACTACTCCGGAGTCATCTTCGGAAATGAAGGCATCATTGACATTGGCGCCCATAATTGGGGCGCCGTGAGAATGGGGCGATGCCTGGAATCGCTGATCGATGTCCGCGGGCGGGTCCTGGAGATCGGATGCGGGGCTGGACGCTGCATTCGGACGATTCGGCATCACCGGCCGGACCTGGAAGCTTGGGCGTGCGATCTGTCCAAGCCGGCCATCGGCACGGCCCGCGCCCACGGAGACGGTGTGCGCTACGCGGTTTCCAACGCCGAGGGACTTCCCTACCCGACGGGCGCGTTCGACGCCGTTGTGATCATGGACCTGCTGGAGCACGTGCCGGACGTGTCGGCCGTGTTGGCTGAGGTACGCCGTGTTTGCAAGCCCGGGGCGATCATGCATCTTCACGTGCCCTGCGAGGGAGCTCCACTGTCGCTGTACAGGCCGCTGATCGCAGCGGGGTGTGATCTGACGCGACGAGCGGTGGGTCATGTCCATCATTTCCGGCGTGGGGACGTGCTGCGACATCTGCGGGAGGCGGGTTTCACGATCACGCGTACCCGCCATAGCATGTACTGGTTCCATCAGATTCATGACATGATTGGGTGGATCAGTCGATTATCAGGCCAAGGCTGTCCGTCCGGACCTGCGACGCCTACGCGAACCGGCTGTGCGCCCGGAGAATCGGACAGGTCAACTCCGAGTTCGGCGCTGCGGATCAAACACTTGATTAGCAAGCCGGCCTGGTGGCTCATCCACGCCTTGCTTCCCAAGCTTCAATACATCGAACTTCGCGCCCTGGCGTGGCAGCCGCTGGGGGCGATTGGCTTCTGCGTCACCGCTCGGCGTACCTGAATCGCCCGCTGCGCTCGCCATCGAAGAGCCGGCGCCTCCCATTTGATTGCCAAGCCCGCCCGCCGATCATACCATACGCAGGATTGAACCGTTTGGATGATCGTCCACCTATCGATCGGAGAGATGCGATGTCCTTGAGCGAGAAAACCTGCGTGCCGTGCCGAGGCGGCGTACCCCCATTGAAAGGCGAAGAGATCGCACCCTTGCTGGCCCAACTCAGCGAGTGGGAGGTGGTCGATGAGCATCACTTGTGCAAGGAGCACAGCTTCGCCGATTTCGTTACCGCACTGGCGTTCGTGAATCGCGTCGGGGAGCTGGCCGAGTCGCAAGGTCATCATCCCGACATCTATTTGACTTGGGGCAAGGCTCGCATCGAGATTTGGACGCACAAGATTGACGGGCTCACCGAAAGCGACTTCATTCTAGCCGCCAAGATCGATCAGCTTCCGCATATCACGTAGAGTCCAGAGCAGTGTCGGCAATTGCCAAAGGAGTCGCCGGCTCCGTCCGCGCCACCGATCGTGGCCCGCCGCGTTCGCTAAGGCGATATGTTGAGTACAAGAGCTATGCTCCGTGACCCCTTCTACAACGACATCATCGATCGACTGAACAAGACTCTGAACCCAGAATTGTTCGAGCGTTGCGCCAGCGATTTGCTTCGGGCCACATACCCGACTCTGGTTCCTATCCGGGGAGGCAACGACTACGGGATGGACGGTGCCGTAGCAGACTCAATCGGCGAACCCTTCCCGCTGGTCATCACGACGGCAAACGACGTCATCGGAAACCTCCGCGGAAGCTTGCGGTCTTACGTGAGCGCGGACGGAAAGCGACGCCTGGTGCTCCTTGCCACGTCTCAAGACTTGACGCCTCGTCGAAAGAGGAACCTACAGCAGGCGGCCAAGCAGCTTGGCTTTACATTAACTCAGATCCATGACCAGCCCGATATGGCCAATCGCCTCTATCGAGACCCAGCGTGGTGCAAAGAACTGCTGGGTTTAAGTGGTACTCCTCCAGCATTGTCCAGTGTACCACTCTCGAATCGGCGTCACCTTGGCGATGAGCTGATCGGCCGCGATGATGACCTTCAATGGCTCGCGGCCACAGCGGGCGACCTGATCCTCTGGGGGCAACCCGGTTCGGGAAAAACGTTCCTTCTCCAAGAGTTCGCGAAGCGTCATGAAGGCCTTTTCGTCGTGTCCAACGTTCCGGGTGAAATCGCCGGAGCACTCCGCGCGCAAGTCCCAAAGTCTCTCATTGTCGATGACGCGCACGTTCACAGGCCATTGCTGGAACAACTAAGGCACCTGCGGAGCGAATTGCATGCCGACTTCCGTATAGTTGCCAGTTGCTGGCCTGCTGAACGTGATGCCGTCGCCCAGTCGCTCATGGTGGATGCTCCCAGCATGCGTGAGTTGCCGCTTCTGACGCGGGATCAAATCATCGCCGTCATTAACGCCGCTGGGATCTTCGGACCAAACGCCCTGCTCCACGAGCTCCTCAGCCAAGCCGCTGGTAGGCCTGGACTGGCCGTTACGCTGTGCGCCTTCTGTCTTTCTCATGACATTCGGGAGGTCGCTCTAGGGACGGCACTGGCCCGGGATATCAAGACAACCTTTGGTCCGCTGGTTGGCGAAGAGTGCACGACCATGCTTGCAGCGTTTGCCATTGGTGGAAACGACGGGATGCCGATGGAGGTTGTCGCAGATGAGCTCAAGATGACGCTCCCGCAGATTCACAACGTAGTAACGAAGCTCGAAGCCGGTGGTGTGCTGACCGAAACGGCGCGAGCAACACTTGCCGTGTTCCCGGTTCCGCTACGATTCGCTCTCGTGCGAGACGTTTTCTTTCGAGGAGCTTCCAGCATCCCGATGGACGGCCTGTTCAACCGAGCTGTTTCCATCGAAGAAGTGACAACCACACTGATTGGGGCACGGGCCCGTGGGGCAAGCATTGCCGACCAAAGACTTCGGCCGATGGTTGAGCAAGCTCGTTCCGATGAAGTGTGGGAAGCCTACGCGTGGCTCGGCCCAGATGAATGTGAGTGGATTCTCCACAACCACCCAGAGAAAGTAGTCGCGGTCAGCGCGCCGTGCCTTGACCGGGCATCGGGGACGGCCATCCCACTTCTTCTTTCAAGAGCTGAAGGTGACGAGCGCAGGCTCGCGTCGAACCCAAACCACCCGTTACGTGTGATTGACGACTGGGTATGTTCTGCAGTTCCTGGCACGGAGAGTGTGGTGGCGCGTCGGCAAGCACTACTCGATGCTACGCTTGAGTGGCGGGCAAGAGGTGGGGATCTGGGAATAGCCATCCGCGCGATGAGGTCTGTCCTCTCACCCCGCTTTGAACAACACGAACCTGTGCCCGGCAGCGAACCCAAGTTGACGATTCAATGGGGCATGGTAACGGAAGAGGAACTCGACGGCTTGCTCGAGCTGTGGCCGCGAATCGCTCGTTGGTTGGGAGGCGAGGAGATAGAGGATTGGGCGCCGATTTTCGACTCCATCGAGGCGCTGAAGCACTCCGTTCCGACCGGACCGCACATATCAGAAGCGTTCGTGGACCGTGCCCGGACACACGCCCGGCGGATGCTTGAGGACGTGGTGCCTCTATTACAGGACAATCAAGCTGCTCTCCACCGCGCAAAGCGGCTGAATGAGCATCTGAGCGCGAATGTGTCAATCGCTCTTGACCCTGAATTCGAGGTGCTGTTTCCAACTCGGGAGGGCGAGGATTGGCAGGCGGATGAGGTCCGTCAGAAGGAGGATGCCGATCTCCTCGTTGAGAAATGGAAAGCGGAGCAAGCTGAAACGGTCGCCAAGCGACTGACGAGCATTGAACAAGAAGCCGCGGGCGCATTCGGTGGCCTCGATGGAGTGGCTATGTCTGCAGGGAATTGGCCAAGAGAGTCGACAGTCCTCTGGCGTGGGCCCATGCCTTCATCTCCGCGCACGCGGTACAGGTACCTGAGTTTGTCGAGCCATTCCTCGAACAGGCGGCACGCTCAAACAGACCAGGTTGGGAAGAGGCGATCCCTGGGCTGCTGGCGGATCCTGCAAGTCGTCGGTCGGCCGTATCCGTCGCACTGCGAGTGCCGGAGATTCCGGATTCAATCACCAAGACTCTAATGAGCAGTCTTTCAGACGTGGCAGATCTCGTTGAAACGTGGTGCCTGCGAGGCGAGATTCCTGAGAGCCGTGTGAAACTGCTTCTTGCGCATGAAGACCCAACTATTGCGAACGCAGCCGCCTACGGCGAATTCAACTGCGATCCGGCAAAGAGCGTCCGCGAATCGCTGCAAGACGACTGGCGTGCTGCTGTCATACGATGCAACAACGACAAGCATCGGTGGCTGCATGAGGCCCTATCATCTGATGCGACGATGGGTTTCGAGTGGCTTCAGGAACGCATGGCGGACTCACCCGAGAACCTGTACCGTATGTCCGACGCGACTGCAGCAGCGGTGAACGGAATCGACCGCGAACAACGGAAGTCTCTACTTGACGATCTTGCCAGCGAATATCATTTGCTCAAAATCGCTCAGCAACTCGTCGGTAACGACCCGGACCTTTACAAAAGCCTGCTGGCCAATCCAAAACTAAAGGCGCTTCACCTTGGCCCCCTAAGAGGGAATACGAGCGACACAGGCCTACAGATGGCGGTAATTGCTCTCGACGCAGGATACGATCCCGAGGCGATCGCCTTCGAGATGTACAGGATGGACCACGCCTGGCGAGGTAGCGAGGCCCGGATGTGGGCAAGCATTGGCCGACGGTTCGAGCCGCTAGTGTCCCACGCTGATGCCCGCATCCGCGAAGTGGGCAACATTGGCCTCGGTTGGGCTTCGGCCCAGCAGGGGAGCGCCGCCGCCCGGGAACGAAGTGAAGCGATTCATGGCCGCTCTTGATATGCTCCTGGCTTGGATAACGAATCGAGGTTTCAAATCGAAGAAGTGGATCTGCAGGACTCAGGCCACTTCCAGCGCTGCTTCGCCGCTGAGCCCTACATCGACGGCACGCTCCACGTCGGCTGCAGCGTCTTCGACTTCGACGACGACGTGGACCTGGACCTGGACGACTACGCCGCCTTCCAATCCGCCTTCACCGGCCCCACCGCCCCCAACAACAACCCCAACGGCCCCGGGTAATCGATTGGGGCCCCTTACCTCAACGGCCCCGGGGTAGCTGAGCGCTGGCCCTTTGATCAGGCACCCACCTCCTCCGCACTCTGCGCCCAATCAAGATTCGCGAATCGGTGTCGCAAATTGAGTATTGTTCTTCGACGACGCTAGCCCGGATATTTCACGAGTGTGAGGTGGTTTGCGCATAGAGACGGCCTTCTCGACCTTGTATGATTAGGGTTTTGACGACTCAACCATACGAAGGCAAGGAGGCCGTTCCGTGACAGAGTGTAAC
>JADFPW010000124.1 GCA_022562105.1 Planctomycetota bacterium | reverse complement strand
CTTTCCAAACGCAGGATGTCCTGCTCGCCGATCCGGCCTAACTTGCTCCCCACGGCCGACGCCCGGTCCGCGTTCTCGCGCAGCATGCGCAGTCGAGAAACGGTCAACATTTCCTTGCTGCGGATGTTGAGCTGGCGGGCGATCATCAGTTGCTCGGTGGTCTTGAGCTCGAACTCCTGGGCAAACATGCGCCGTACCTCGGGCGTATTCTCGGTGGCACCACGCTCGAAGAGCTTCTGCTTCTCCTTGACGATCTTGGTGACCCGGTTGAGCAAGCGCGTACGATCCTTGTCCAGGATCAGTTCCTGTCGCCGCAGCTCCGACCGGGTCATCTGTGACAGCGGTTTGCGGCGCTTGGTCAACCAGTCGAAGAGGGCCATGGCTACGTTGCCTCCGGATCCAGCGGCGGGGCTCGCTCGGGCGACTTGGGTTCGGTGGCCGCTTCTTCGGTACGGGGCGTCTCGGACGCGGCCTGCTCGGGTTTGGCACGCTCCGCAGTCGGCCCGGACCTCGCAGGTTCACTGGCGGGTGCTGCCGGCGTGGCCTCCGCCTTCGAGGCGGAGCCTATCGGAGCATCGAACTCCGCCAGGATGTCCAGCTCTTCCTGCCCGGTGGTCATGTCGCTCAGACCGGTTTCCAGGCCGCCCACCAAATCGGCGTCGGCCTTGAGGGTCTCCAGCATTTCCTCAGCCGTGACGGCGTTTTCCGTGAGTTCCTCCGTGTTCGGCAGCGAGGCCATTTCGCCCTGCTGGATCAGCGTCAGGTTGTGGATGTCCGTGCTGATGATGTTGATCTGCTGGTTGAGCATGTTGGCGGTTGTATTCGCCCGGTCGATGTCCTTGCGAAGCTGGGCCAGTTGAGCCGCCAAGCGGCGGCGCACCACCCGCGACTGGTTGGCCCGACCCTCAGCGAGAAGATCCGCCTCCTTGGTCTCCAACTGGGCGATGTCTTCGTAGATACGATCCCTTCGCTGGGCCAAGGCCGCCCGCCGCTCGGACAGCAGGTTGATCTTCCCGACCTCGTCGCCCTCCTTGGACAGAAGTTGTCGCAACCGATCTAGGACATTCATGGAGTTGCTCTCCTGCCGCCGGACGGGGGCCCCTCGAAACAGCAGCACCTCGCCCTCGCGGCGGGTTGTTCTCAATTCCGGATCGGCGCTGGATACTCCCTCCAGCGCCTTCCCGACCATCTCCTGCGGAAGATCGAGCCGCTTGGCAATCGATGAAGCCGACAAGCCACCGGTCAGCAAGTCAGCACTGCGACGCTCGATCTCCAAACGAACGCGAGCCACCTTCTCGTCCGCATCCTCCGGATCGAACATGGCTGCCACCCATTCGGGCAAATCGTCGTCCGGGGCGCTGACCCGCCACCCGCCTTCGTCCTTGGGCTCGATGACCACCAGGGTTACATTCGGCAAATCGAGCTTCGCATTCCGAACTTCGTCTGCCACACCGCTGGGACAGCACACGCCGATAACATGGGGTACCTTGGGATCGGTCACCAATTTCCGAACGTGATCCACCAGATCCCCCAACTCGACCGGCGGGGCCGGCTCATCAGGCGAGCCGATCAACGGCTTCAACGGCACCAGCGTGGCGGCGATGGCCACGCCCGTCTTCCGCTTGCCGAACCACCACCGCCGCTCGTACCCGTGCATGCAAACCCGCCGATTAGCCGGCATGTGCTTGAGCCGCTCGCGATCAAAAATGCGCTCGGCGGCCATCAGGGCCCGCAGCGTATCGCCGTCGTCGTGGCGAGACGTTCGCCAGAAGGCGCCGCGCAGATGACGCCCCTGGGCAGCGGTGAGCTTGACAGCGACGCCGGCCAGGAACTCGTTCTCGATCTGCAACGCTTGTGCTGCGTCCACCTTCATCGTGGGTTACATCCTCGCCCCGCACTGGGCACAAAACCGGGCGGTGCGAAAGTTGGCCTTCCGGCACCGGGCGTTGGAGCACACCTTGGTCGGTCGCATGCCCGTTCGAGCAGCGGTGCCTGGTTCCACTGTGGCCGCCCGTGGCCCCTGAAAGAGACGAGATACCGCAGCCCCCAGCGATCCCAGGAGCGACGTGAGCAGTCGCAGCACCACGAAGAAAACCAGCGCGCAAAGAAGGACGGCGAGAGTGGGGAAGAGGATCTCCACCGGCCCAGGCGGCCGTATTACCAACTGCTGGGCGAATCCCGTCATGCAGTCTTGACCCTCAGATCCGTGCCACAAAAGATGCAGAAACGGTCCGCCCGATTCACGTAGGCCTCACACGAGGGGCAGCGCGGAACGACCTCGACCAGTTGATGACCGCAGGAGATGCAGAACTGGTCGTCGCTATTGGCTGGCTGCCCGCACCCGCCGCACCTCGCCGAACCGCGGATCCCGATTGACGTCGCCCGTAGCGGGGCCACGGAAAGACCCGCCGACAAGGTATCCAGCATTTGCTGGGCCGAGGAAAATCGGCGCTCGTGCCGCGTGTAACAGCGTCGGAAAACATCGTCCAGATAGGGCGGCAGGTCTTCGCGCAGCGAACTCGGCGGATCAGCCCCCTGGGGGCGCGATCCGGTGAGCATCTCGTACAACACGATCCCGCAGGAATACAAGTCGCTCCGGGCATCGCCATCGTGTCCCTCCTTCTGCTCGGGGGACATGTAGGCCATGGTTCCGGAGATGTTCTTACCCTCCGCGGTCAGCATGCTCCCCGACTGCATCATCGAAGTCGTGGTCATCCCGCCGACACGTCCCAATCCGAAGTCGGTGACGCGAACCATGTCGTCGGTGATCTCGTCGACCTCGTCGGCCGAACAGGTCAGCAGAATGTTGGCCGGCTTGATGTCGCGATGAATGACCCCGGCGTCGTGGGCGGCGCTGAGGGCTTTGAGCACCCCGCCCATGACTGCCAGAGCGGAATCCAATGGCAGGCCGTTCTTCCAACCGTCGATCACCGCCCGCAGCGACGGGCCGGCCACGTACTCCATGATGAAGTAGGGGGGATCGGCATAGGGATCCAGGTCGATGGCCCGGACAATGTTCGGATGCCGCAGGCCGTGGACGGCGACGCCCTCGCGCTGCAGGTTGCGGACGTACTGGGTATCGGTGGGGATCTTGATGGCCACTCGCTCGTCGAACATGTGGTGGCGAGCGCGCCACACCTGCCCGAAGCTGCCCTCTCCCACGGGCGCCTCCAGGATGTAGTTGCTTATTCGGTCACCCGTCTTGGGCACAGACATCGGCCACCCCTTCTCCAGAGGGCGATTCCTACAGCGACTCTTCCAAGCGGTGAGCCTGGTACTCACAGACCAGGAAATTATAAACCCCCGCAGCGAGAAAGCCAAGAATCAGCACCATCCAGGTCAGCGTGCCCTCGACGGCCCAACCGGCCAGGGCCAGCGCGACAAGGACATCCGCGAGCAAGTAGCCCACCAGCAGCATCCCGGACGCCACGTTGGAGTCGAACTTCATCACCCAGGGCATCAGGACGAAACCCGCCCAAGGAAGCACCAGGGCAATCCCCACCCACGCCAATACGGACTTTAACACGTCCCAAATCGGTTCGATTTTCTCGGGATGGCGGTAGCACCAGTACAGGCTCGCCGCCGAGCCGACCACCAGGATGGCCGTGAGCACCTTGCCACCGACGTACTTGCCCATTGTTTCCCACATGGCTGATCACCTCCGATCTCGAGCGAAGCGAATCAGCGTCCGCCGCTGGGCCGCACCGTTCATACACCTAGCGCTTCGTCAGGCGTACTTTGATGGGTGGCACGGTCTGGTACTCCAGGCCGTGGCGGTCACCAAGGACCAGGGCCTGGAGTACCAGACCGTGCCACCCAACCCGTCATTCGACGCGTGACAGAGCCCAGTCTAACCGCAGGAATGTCCCACAGCGATTAGAATGCAAGCCACGAGCTATAACGCGGTCATCCTGGCTAGCGGCCGAGAATCCACCCACCCTGAACCTGCCCACATTGTTCATGTTCGATGAAAAGACCCCGCATATTCCTGTGGGGAGGCACCGCGGGGTGTGGTCCGGTGGGGGTCGGAAAGGTTGGTTCGGTGCCTGAGCGGTCGGCCTCGTACAGCCGCCCGAAGAAACTGATGCCCACCGGCAGGACCAGTTGATCCCGATGATCAGCCGACCACCGGTGAGGCCACCAAGCTGGTTTCGCCGTCGCCGGTCGCCAACTCGATGCGATCCTTGCCTCGATTCTTGGCCGCGTAGAGGGCACGATCCGCGGACCGAATCAGATTGTCGGCCGTCTCGGCGCAGCTACCCCGCAGACTGGCGATTCCGATCGACAACGTGGCTTGCACCTCGGGGAAGCGCGCTTGGCGATCCAGATGAAACTTCCGGGCGATACGATCTGCCAGACCGGCGGCCCGGTCCGCTCCGGTCTGGGGGAGCAACACCACAAATTCATCCCCCCCGTAGCGAGCGGCCAGGTCGGCGGCTCGGAGTTGACTGGATATCGCGGCCGCCACGGCCAGCAGCACTTGGTCCCCCTGCTGGTGACCGAACTTGTCGTTGACCGTCTTGAAGTCGTCCAGATCGATCATCATGCAGGCCAGATCGCTGCCATACCGAACAGACTCCGAGAACCGTCTCTCGATAATCTCGCGGAAGTGACGGCGGTTGAATAGGCCGGTCAAGGGCTCACGCGACGCGAGCTCGCTAAGCTGCAGCGTTCGCTGGCGAACGCGCTGCTCGAGCCCCTGATTGAGGGCTACGACTTCGTCGTGCGACCGACTGAGTTCCGAAGCCATTTCATCGAACGAGTTCGCCAGTTGCCCGATTTCATCATACCGAGACACTCTCGTTCGGGCGGTCAGATCCCCAGCGGCAATGCGGGCCGCCGTCGCCCGGATATTGTTGAGTGGAACGACAATCCGTCGAACCCCGAGAAACGCCAGCGGAATGGTCAGCAAAACCGCCGTGATGCCCACTCCGGACGCCACGTCAATGGTGGCCGCGAACTCACGCATCGTGCGATCCAGGCTCAGAGCCACTCGGGCATAACCCAGCAGGTAAGGCTGCGACGGATCCTGCGCCGGTGTGGACCGCTGAATCGGATAGGTCACCAGCATCGAGGAGGGTGTGCCGTCGGCCTTGCGGCGTAGCACCGGCCTTCCCAGGGGCGAGCCGTCAGTGATCGAGCGTTCTTCGGCACGAACCACGGCCAGGTAGTCGTCGCCCGGACCCGACGCGACAATCGGGTAACCCATCGGATCGGCGATGACCACCGAGACGATTGCGTCGCCAATGGCATACTCGCGGGTGAGCGACGCGAGTTCGACTTCGTCTCCCTGTTCCAGCGGAGTCGATGCGCTGCGGGCCACCAGGGCCGCCAGATGGATTACCTGACTGGATTGCAGTCGAAAAGCCAGTTGCTGGGCGAGCTTGAGATACAGGCCGCAGGTCAGCGCCGTGACCGCCAGGACAATCGCCACGACGACGATCGTCGCTCGGGATTGCAGGCCGAGGAAGGTCGATCGGGTCCGTCGCCAGGCGGTCCGTTCTTGAGGTGTGGATTGTGCGTTGGACACCACTTGCCTTCTCCGCTACGCGTCGCTCATCCAAGACCTACGATTCGGACCTTGTCGCAGGCAAGCGAAACGGCCGGCAGATCCCAAAAAAAGACCGCTCCCGCCTCCCCCAAGCGTGACACACTCGGTTCCCTTCGGTTATCGGATCGGCGGGCACGCGACTGGAAGCTCGTCACCGGGGCGACGAGCGGGTCGGCGGCGGTCTCAGGTGTGATCGGGCCGTTCTTGCGCGGCTGCCTGCCGGCCCGGCAAGGCAGCCGTCTCGCTGCGATGAATAAAGCGTTGCCCCCAGGCCCGCTGAATCGGCCGCCGGCTGTTTTCCCTTCGATCCCATGGCACACCACAGGCTGCTCCGGGCGGACTCCCCTGCCACGCTATTTGGTGAGAGCGCCCGATCGTGCTACAGAAGCAAAGCGCGGGGGGGTACGGCTACTGAGAAACGGCCGACTTGGACGGTCCGATAACATCCTCAACGGGCAGGCCGGCGCGTTGTCGCAAGGCGGGCAGCGACTCTTCGATCTCGGCCGCCATGCGGGCGTTGGGGTATTCAGACATGATTTGCGCACCGACCTCGAGGGCGTCAGACCACCGCCCCTCGGTCACGGCGTACTGGAATCGGAATCGTAACTGAAGCAGCTTGCGCTTGAACACGTCGCGGGCAGACGATTCGATCGAGGCCGACTCCTCCCGAGTCAGGTATTGATCCAGCTCCTTGAGCACCTCGATACCTCCGTCGATGTCGTCACGGCGCAGGGATTCCGCCCAATCCTCCAGGAGCTTCTGCTTGTGCTCCTCGCGGCGTCGGTGAAGGGCCTCCTTTAACCCGACGACGCGCGGCTCGTCCGGCAGAACGTGCGATAGGCGGGCGATCTCCTGTTGTGCCAACACCCAGTCGTGGGCCTTGAATAGTTCCTCAATACGAACGATGGCTTGTGCGAGCCTGCGCCGAAAGACGCTGGCCCGCTCCTCATCGAGTTCCTGGCGCAAGCGTGAAGCCTCATCTTCACAGCCGAAGCGGCTCTCCATCTCTCCGACCAGATAGGCAGCCATGTCCCAGTTGTGAACGCGAATGTCCGAGCGAATGGCTCCACGAAGGGCAGCCAACTCCTGTTCGCGGTGGGTGATGGACTTGGAAGCATCGGACAAACCGACTGATTCGGCAATGGAGTCGAGCGTCTTGTCCCAGCGATTCAACCGTTCATAGATGTCCAGCAGTTCGTTGTGTTGCCGCTGGGTGTTCGATTCGATCTTGACCACCAGCAACATCAGCATGTCGACGACCAGACCGAAAAACACACCCGCTGCTCCGGCAGCGATCAGCCAAATGCCACCCAGATCTCCGCTAGCCGCCGTCGAGTGTCGGAAAATCCCCACCGCCACCAGAACGGAACCACCCAGGATGGGCAGCACGCAGGCGGCGGTCACCATTCGACGCAGGTGAGCATTTCGCAAGGGTTGAGAGTGCATAACAAGTTCCGGTTGATTCCGCAGGCGTTTCCCGTCCGCCTTCGACAGGCTACGCTCTATGGTTTCGACCAGGGACGGCAGACCCCGGCTTCCGTCCTCGGCCCGGCACGGGTCCGTGCCGCGGTGCACGTCGTGCAACCATGCCTGTAGAGCCGTGGCGCCGCAATCTACGGCGCCACGGTGACGCCGTCAATGGAACGGATGGTCGTCGAATCATGTCCGTGCTCGACAAGAACGTCACGACCTGCGGGAAGCACTAGGTTTCGCTGCCCTCGATGACCAGTTCGGCCCCTTCCATCTCTATGTAGGCCTGGCGGGCGGCTTCCGCCTCCTTACGCGAAACCAGGATCTGCAAATCATGCTCCTGCCTCTGCAGATCGTCGGCCACGGCGGCCAGGAACGACACCACCCCAGCCGCCACCGCTCCGCCAACCCACACCAATGACCAGGGTACCACCGCGAGAATCTCCTTCGATCCGCCGGCGGCGGACCACTTGGGTATCGGTAGCCTCACCACGTCTCCGCACAGGCTCGTTTCCGCCCCCCGCCGGGGCCGCCCGGTCACCGGCTCGCAGTCTTGCGCAGGCTTTGCGCGTTGAGATGCCGATACGCCGAGTTGCGCCCGTGGTCTGCGCGGAATAAGGGCGGAGTCTCCTCCACACCCCTACGGGCCTCGCCTGGGACGAGTCCGGGCAACCTAGCACTACAACGCTAGAAGCTATCCCAAAACCCATTCCGAGCCGCGACCGTGAGGGAGCGGATGCCGAAAAACCGCTTGCTTACGCGCGCGGCTCGGTTCGGATCGCCTCCTCGATGGCGTTTTGGGATAGGCTCTAGAAATGCTCAAGATCAAGGTTGGTGTATGACAAGGATTCCTGTGGGTCACAACGACCCCACGGGAGGTTCTCGGTATGGACGCCCAAGCGATTTTGGAGATCAAACCGGCGTTTGACCGCTGGCCAATCGAGCGGATGTTTGAGGACAGCAAAGGCGACTTGGGCCTGGACCATTTCGAGGTTCGGCGTTATGGCTCGTCGTGCCGCCACTTGCTGCTGACCTGCGTGAGCCATTTGTTCCCGGCCGAGTAGTGCCGGCGTCAAAAAAAACGTTGCCCAATTGACGGTTGGTCAGGTGTGGACCGCCACACGGGTGCTGGTGGGTTTTGGGTTCCACGGCGGCTGCTGCTCGCGGAAGCGTACCGCATCGATTGCCGCGCAATTGGCCATAACGCAGGAGGGCAGCGCCCAAGCGCGGCGCAGCCATCGCAAGCGAACGGTACAACGATTACAGGCCCAAGGCTTCAGCTTGAGCAACCTGATCCGATGTCATTGGTCCGAGAGGTAGCGTTGTAGTATTAGACCGTATCCCAAAACCGCCAACGAGCCGCGAACTTCGGTTCGCGCGGTGCGACTTACCCTTGAAACGCAGGGCAAAATGGGTCGTACTGCAGAACCTAATCCTCGCCAGGCTGGTAGTGGGATAGGCTCTAGGTACTCGCGCCCGTAGGCTAGATCCCTTTCCGCGCGGGTCGGATAGCGCCCTCCACTGCCCCCGATCTCGGTCCGGAGGTCACGGACAGTCTCCAAAGCGGGCGAGGATGAACCCGACATCCAACGAATCGACGAGACCATCGCCGTTTTGATCGGCAATGTCGCAGTTCGGATCGCCGGTGCCTACCGGACAACCGAAGCGGGCCAGGACGAAGCCGGAGTCCAGCGGGTCTACCGTGCCGTCGCCGTTGGCGTCGCCTTCGCAGGGTTCCTCCTCCGCTTGGAACTCGTACACGCCCATGTCCACGACGGGTGGACCCGGCACGCCGGGGTTGCCCGTGTCCTCGGTGGCTGGGTCGTCAACGAAGCGCGGATTGCCATCCAGATCCAGCGACGCCGGCTCGGACGTGTCCGCGTCGCCATCGAGGTCGGAAGTATCCAACGGAACCGCATCGTTGTCCGCCGCATCAATACAGGGCGATCCCGGTGATAGGTGGTAATCGACACCAGGACCCACGAAGAGTGGGTCGGAGCCGATGTTGCCGTTGCCCACCAAGGTGTCCAGACCCTCGATGCAGGAGTAGCTCACCACCGGCGAGCCTCCGAAGATATGGATCTGAGATGTCTCTACCGTGGGATCCAACTCGCTTGTATTGCCCCACAAGATGCAGTTGGTCACCCCCAACGCACCTAGGGCGGCGTAGATTCCGCCACCAAGGTTCACTGCGTGGTTCTCGCCAAACGTGCAGTTGACCAGCGTGGGAGAACCATCGGAAGATCGCAGGCCGGCGCCTTCGCCACCGGAGTTGCCGCTGAACAGGCAGTTGAATAGCGTGGGGCTGCCGCCGGCGGTGTACATCCCGCCCCCGGCGTTTCCGTAGTTGCCGGCCAATACGCTGTTGGAGATCGTTGGAGACCCTAGGCTGATGTACACGCCACCGCCCTGGCCGTCCGCATCGACCCCGTTCGCATTGCCCGCCGCCACCGTGAACCCGTCAAGAATCGCCGTCTCGTCGGTCCCGCTACCCGTCACCACGTGGTAGCTGTTATCCCCGTTACCGCCGTCGCACTCGCCGCAGAGACTCGCTGCGATGACCGCGCACACGTCGTCCCATTCGAGGTCACAGCAGGATGGGAAGACCGCACAGACGGACTCCTCACAATCCTCATCCTCACACCCCGGTGAGCCGTTGGCCACACAGCAGTCGCTGGTCGGGTCATCGGCGTTCAAATCGCCACTCAGGATGGTGACGTTGGTAGCCGGATCTCGCTGAGCACGAGTCACCTCCGACCCGGAAAACCCGCCGTAGACGGCGACGGCATTAAGCAGCGCGAAGGTGTCGCTGCGGTCGCCACCCGGGTCAGCGGGAAAGTAGACCCCGCCAGCCACCCAGACCTCCGTATGGAACGCATCGTTCGCTGCAGCCGCAGCCAGCGCATCCTGAAGGCTAATGAAGGCATCTGCCCAGCTGGTGCCTTCATTGTTTCCGCCGGCGTCGGCATCCACATAGTAGACGGTTTCGCACTCGTCTGGAACGCCGGTACCGTTTTCGTCCGCGTCGCACTCGTCCGGAATCCCGTTCCCGTTGCAATCCGAACTGGTGTCGTTGGCGACGTCGCACTCATCAGGCACCTCATTCAGGTTGCAGTCGCCGCTTGTTCCTGCGGCGATGTCGCAACTGTCGGCCACACCGTTCGAGTTGCAGTCCGGCTCGCACTCGTCCGGTACGCCGTTCGCGCTGCAGTCCTCGCTCGTTCCTGCGGCAATGTCGCAACTGTCGGGCACGCCATTCGAGTTGCAGTCCAGCTCGCAATCGTCCGGAACTCCGTTGAGGTTGCAGTCGGCGCTCGTGCCGCCGGTGAGGTCGCATTCGTCCGGCAGCTCGTTCTCGTTACAGTCCTCGCTGGTACCGCTTGCGACGTCGCACTCATCAGGCACCTCATTCAGGTTGCAGTCGGCGCTCGTGCCGCCGGTGAGGTCGCATTCGTCTGGCAGCTCGTTCTCGTTACAGTCCTCGCTAGTACCGCTTGCGATGTCGCACTCATCAGGCACCTCGTTCAGATTGCAGTCCTCGCTGGTACCGTTTGCAAAATCGCACTCATCGGGCACCTCGTTCAGGTTGCAGTCCTGGCTTGTTCCGCTGCCGATATCCAGAGAATCCGGAATCTCGTTGCCGTTGCAATCTTCGCATTCATCCGGGATGCCGTTGCCATTTAGGTCTTGACTCTCGCCATCCGCGATGTCGCAACTGTCGGCCACACCATTCGCGTTGCAGTCCGGCTCACACTCGTCCGGAACACCGTTACCTAAACAGTCCGAACTCGTTCCCTCCGCAATATCGCATACATCGGGGATATCGTTCCCATTGCAATCTGCGTCATGTGGGTTCGCGTACCACGAGATCTTGTCATCATCGTAGGATGCGGAGAGGATGTCGTTGTTCCCGTCACCATCCAGGTCCGCCGCGAAGACGGACCGGGCGCCGTTCGCCGCGGTGGTGATGATCTGCTGGGGGCCAAAGCTCCCCAGCCCGTCGGTGTTCTCGTACCACGCGATCTTGTGGTCACTCTTGGATGCAGAGAGGACATCGATGTCCCCGTCGCCGTCCAGGTCCGCCGCGAAGACGGAATGGGCGCCGTTCGCCGTAGTGGTGATGATCTGCTCCGGACCAAAGCTCCCCAGCCCGTCGCTGTTCTCATACCACGCGATCTTGTCGTCTAATTGGGATGCCGAGAGCACGTCGGTATCCCCGTCGCCGTCCAGGTCCGCCGCGAAGACGGAACGGGCGCTGTTCGCCGTAGTGGTGATGATCTGCTCTGGACCAAAGCTCCCCAGTCCGTCGGTGTTCTCGTACCACGCGATCTTGTGGTCGTACTGAGATGCCGAGAGGACGTCGATGTCCCCATCGCCGTCCAGGTCCGCCGCGAAGACGGAATGGGCGCCGTTCGCCGTAGTGGTGA
>JADFPW010000123.1 GCA_022562105.1 Planctomycetota bacterium | reverse complement strand
CAGGCGGGTTGCAGTGTCACGCGCAGCGCATCCTCGCCGACGGGACCGAACAGTTCGGCCACAATGGCGTGGAGGTGTCCGTTTCGCCCGCGGATCGTACCATGCCGGCCGTCTCCTTCAATCCTGCGACCGACGAGACGTTCGTCGTCTGGCGTGAGGAGTCCGGTGTGCAGTTTGGTGTTTACGGTCAGAAGCTGTCGGCCGACGGCGCTCGTCAATGGACCGACACTGGGCGCATGATCGCACCGCTTTCCAGCACGGAGTTGGTTCAGGTCGGACAGGTCCAGCGGGCAGACGGAGCGATTGCGTTTTGGGTGGAGACGTTGTCGTTTGGGAATCAGCGTGTCCACGCCGCCCGCGTCGATACGGACGGTGACTACGTATGGACGTCCGAAACCGTATACGTCTCCTCTGTCGCGTCGAGCAACTCGCGCCTGATGGGTGCAGCCGTCGGCGATGACGGTGCGATTCTCATCTGGAGCGACGGGCGCGACGACGCCAATGATATCTACGGCCAGAACATCAACAGCGATGGAACGCTCGGTGTGCTGCTCGTTTGCGATGGCGATGCCAACGGCGACGGCCTGGTCGATCCCCTCGATTCGGGATTCGTGTTGGCTCGCTTCGGATGCATGGTGGGCGAGGGCGACCCCAACTGCGATTCAGCGGATCAGAACGGCGACGGCACGGTCGATCCACTGGACAGCGGATATGTATTAGCACGTTTTGGTTGCCCGGTCGGCACTGGCGATGACGATTGTGACGCCGCCGACCAAAACGGCGACGGCGCCGTCGATCCGCTGGACAGCGGTTTCGTGCTAGCCCGTTTCGGGTGCCCGGTCGGCACCGGCGATCCGAGTTGCGACGCCGCCGACGTGAACGGCGACGGGGCCGTCGATCCGTTGGACAGTGGATTTGTCCTGGCCCGGTTCGGGCCGTGTGACTAGGGGGTAATGAAATCGGCGGCGCTGGGGGCGAGCACGTCGCGCAGCTTGCTGATGGCCCGCACCTCGATCTGACGGATACGTTCCTTGGTGACCCCGAAGCGCTTGCCCAGCTCTTCGAGCGTCTGAACGCCGCCTCGGCCGAACAGGCCGTAGTGGCCGGTCACGATGGTACGCTCGCGCTCGTCCAAGGCCTCCAGGCCGTCGGCCAGCACCGACCGAACCTGGTCGGAATCCAGATCGGGCAACTCGGGGTCGCTTTGGTCGGGGGAACTTTCGAGTATTTCATCCTGTCCCGTCATGTACCGGCTGAAGTGGTAGTGCTCCTCCGGGATGGAGCGGGCATAGTTCTTCATGATGGCCCAGGAAGCGTAGGTGCTGAACTTGTTGCCCCGGGCGAAGTCGAAGTTCTCGACCGCTCGCATGAGCGACATGTTCCCGTCGCTAACCACCTCGAAGAAGTCGGCCGACGAACCCACATGCCGTTTGGCGATGCTGACCACCAAACGAAGGTTGGCTTGCACGATCTCGCTCTTGATGGCCCGAACCCGGACCAGCAGATCCTCGATCACGGCGAGCTCTTGATCCGTGGTTTCGCAGGGGTCGAGGTCGGCCAGTCGCGTGGCGGCCTGGTACTTGAGGTAGTTGTAACGACGGAAGAGATCCTGCTCCTGCTCACGACTCAGGAGCGGAAGCTGATACATGGCCCGCAGATACGCGGGTAAATCCTTTGGGATCCTGGGTCGCGAGGTCGGGGCTTGCGCCGCCGGCCTTTCGACGTCCAGGATCCAATGATCGGCGTCCGGGGCGGAGAACAGCTCGTTGTCCACGTAGTGGATGGGGGCGGCGAGCAACGTGCGGGCCTTGATCTCCCGGACAATGCCTTTGATTGCCTTTTGCGTCATTCGCTGCGACTTGGCGATCGCCGCGACGCTCTGGCCGGCTTGGTGACTCTCCCAGATCGCCAGATGACGCGACGACAGCCGGGGGCGCCCCTGCAGGTCGAACAGGGCCTCGTCCGCATTGGCACGATCGTGGGTCCGCAGGGTGTATCGAATGGTCTCGATCGCTCGCCCGGACTCTTCCGCGAGGATCCGCGATACCGCATGAAGCTTGAGCCTCTCGCCCGCGAGGATTTCCCGGGCGCGTTCCACCAGATGACGTTTTTCGGCCGCCGACAACTGGTTGAACGACGCCCCGCGCTCGACCAGAGCACTATTCTGGCGGACAAAACGATCGACCGTATTCTTGCAGAACAGCAATCGGCTGACCCCGTCCTCACCGAGCAGCCTCACGCCCATGAGGCCGCGAGGACGCCAGCGGCGAATGGTCTTGGTGCTCACGTGCAGCTTGGTGGCCAGCTCGTCCTGGGTCTGCCACGTGTCGGGGATCTCCGTGACGCAGAGCGATGCCTTTCGGCTTATTTGGTCGGCCATGACAATCAGATCGCCGATGAGCTGGCGGCCGGCGATCGGGGCTCGTTGAGTCTTGGAATGGACTGCGTTGGGCCGATACCCGGTGATGTGGAAACAGACCAAGTCGTAGGGATAGGGCCGATCACGCTGGACGATTTCGAGCAGCTTCTCGATACCGGCGATTTGGGTCGCCCTCAGCCGGCGCGGGGAAAGCGTCAACTGGTGAGCCAGCTCCTCCAAATCGCGAACGGCGTATCGGTCCATGGACGTCCTTTTTCCCTCTGGCTGCCAGCCGCGACCGGCTGGTTCCGCCGATTTGGCGCCAGGTCAACCTATCGCACGCGCCAACTGCCAACCAAGCAGAAGCCCATGCGCAGCGGACAGCAGACACACCTTTCCATAGTTATTATCGCCGTATCGCCGATCGCGGTCAAGCCGTTGTTCGATATCGAGACGTGTCAGATGATTTCTTACAACCTCCCGTACGGCTCGTCGGCGGCTCCGGGCGGGCCACGGGGCGGTAGCTGGTGGCGTAGTCCCGATACCGCCGGGAGCGCCTCGCCGCCCGGGGGAATGCGGATCGGTAACCCTCGCCGTGAACCTGCGCCCGCCGAATCGACGGCAGGTTTGTCTCTCGATCGGCACAAGGCGGTCGTGACGCAGATTCTCAAGCCGCGACCGGCTTGGCGCAGTCGCATCGGCCGGGTCGGGCATCCCGGTGGAATGGATAGCGAGCCGTCCCCGTCGCCGGCCTCGCTACCGCTGATCCGGTGATTCCCGGACCTGCCCGAACCCGATTCGGTCGGCGATTCATCGCGCCCGGGAGGCCGCCATTGGCTCGGTTCGTGACGCCGGAAGTTCAATCCGGGGGACGGATTCGGGTCGATCGACCCGAACGGCCACAAAGTTGATGGTGGGCCGAAAAACAGACTTGATTCTCGATTGAGCGTTGCTAGACTACCCGCCCCTCCGCCTGACGGAACCTGTTTCCAAACGGGCGCCAGGGGGACAGCGCGGAGCGTCGTCGAGACGAACAGTGACCAAGACCAAACGGTCGCCCAAGCAACAGCCCGGCAACTTGAAGTTGGCCGGCATTGGCGTGGAGCTGGTCGGAGCGGTCATCGGCTTTAGCCTGTTGGGCTTGTGGATCGACCATCGGTACGACAGCGATCCCTACGGAATCCTGATCTGTGCCTCGCTCGGATTGATCGGCGGGATGTACAACATGATCCGCCAATCGCTGAGAGCGGTGAATCCACCGAAACGGCCGGACGACGAACCGGACGAAACGAACGGGCCGAGCTGACGTGGGCTTGCAATTGCTCAAGCCGGCCGGCCTGGGGGTGCTGGTGGTCGTTCTCGTGGCGGCCGTGGGATACGTTCCGACGTCGCGCATGAGTGGCGGCGAAGGCGTCATCGCGATGTTCGTGGGGTGCGGGATAGGTTTGGTATCCAACTGGATCGGCCTGGCTGCGACGGCCGGCTCGTTTCGAGGTGATCCGACACGGCGCCCGCTGGCTGTGTTGCTGGGAACCACGATTCGGTTCCTGGCGGTCTTGGTGTTTGCTGTAGCGGGGGCGCTAAGCGGAATGTTCAGCGCCACGCCGTTGTTTGTCTGGATTGCGATCAGCTATTTGACGGTCCTTTTTGTTGATACCGTGTGGCTTGTGCAGCAAAGCAGTCGGAGTTCGGCTGAAATGAATCCATGAATTGGCTTGACCTCCTAGCTTCCGGCAGCCCACTCAATCACGTCGTCGATCACGCGTATGTACAGGCCGGCGGCATGACTTGGTTGTCGAGCCATATCATCATGCAGATACTCGCTGCGGGTTTGCTGATCCTGCTACTGCCGCGTTTCGCACGATTGCGCAATACGGGTGATGTGGTTGAGGATCTCACGCCGCGCGGCGCGGGGAGTTTCTTCGAGTCCATCTGCAACTACTTGCGCAACGAGGTCGCCCGCCCGACGCTGGGCGAACACACCGATCGGTTCATCACCTACATCTGGTCCGCGTTCTTTTACGTGCTGTTTTGCAACCTGTTGGGACTGCTCCCGTTGGAAGCGTTAACTCGTCCGCTGATGCGATTGCTGTTCGGTTTCGAGCATGGCTTCGGTGGGTCGGCGACGGGCAACATTTGGGTGACCGGCACGTTGGCCACCTGCACGTTGTTCATGATAATCGCAAATGGGCTGCGGATAGGCGGAAGAGATTTTATTGCCCACTTCTGCCCGGGTCCCTTGTGGTTGGCGCCATTGCTGATTCCGGTAGAACTCGTCGGACTGGTCGCCAAAATCTTCGCGCTAACCGTGCGACTGTTCGCCAACATGGTGGCGGGGCACGTGCTGCTGGCGGTCCTGATGGGATTTATCTTTACGGTGGGAGCGACCAGCGCCGCGGGAGGATTCGGCGTCGGAATCGTGGTAGTCGTGGTCAGTGTGGCCTTTAACATGCTCGAGTTGTTCGTCGCCTTCTTGCAGGCGTTTATTTTCACGTTCCTGACGACCCTGTTTATCAGTCAAGCCGTCGTGTTTCATCATGATGACCACGACAAAGAGCATGGTCACGCGGAGGCGACCGCACACTAGCGAGTGAGGAATATATCTATTCGCCATGCCCGTTCGTGTTGGGGCACACGGGCCGTGAGGTGTGACAGCGATGGCGAAACGGTGCGTCGTCCGCCCCCGACGGACGACAACGAATGGAAAGGTTTGAATGATGAAGTCCAAAAGGTTTTCGGTGGTCGCCCTGGCCATGATCGCGGGCGGTTTGGTGTTGATGACCGTCTCGAGTGTATCCGCAGCGGACGATGATGACGCCGGGGCAACCCACGTCGAGGGCTCGCTGCTTGACCGCGTGGGGGCCAAGGGAATTGGTGGAGGCATCGGCGCCGGACTGGCCGTTATGGGCGGTGGGGCCGGAATCGGGCGGATCGGTGGAAGCGCCGTTGAGTCCATGGCCCGACAGCCGGAGGTGGCCGCAACCATCTCCACGGCCATGATTATTACGGCAGCCATGATCGAAGGGGCGACCCTCTTCGCTGTACTGGGATGTTTCCTGGCGTTGATTGCGTAGGAGCGTTTCTCGGAAAACGACGCGCGGACCGGCCTTGGTGACCAAGGCCGGCCGCTCTACCCAAGGGTTGGTAGCCATATGCCTCTGATCAAGCCAAGCCGGCGTCTTCTCGTGGCTGTAACCGTACTTGGTGCGGCTTCGGCGCGAGTGTTGGCAGCCGGCGAAGCCCAACAGGGTTCGCCCAGCATCTTTACGGGCGACCTGGGCAACGTCTTCTGGACGCTGGTGACGTTTCTGGCGGTGGTGTTTGTCCTGGGCAAGTTTGCCTGGCCGCCGATCTTGACCGCCTTGCAGAAACGCGAGGAGTTCATTCGCGACTCGTTGCAGCAGGCCAAGACGGATCGGGAGTCCGCCGAGGCGCGACTCAAGGAGTATGAGCAGCGTCTGCAGTCGGCTCGGGAAGAGGCGACCGGTATCGTCGAGGAAGGGCGTCGCGACGCGGAAGTAGTCAAGCGGGAGATCGAATCGACGGCGCGGCAGGAGGCTGGGGCCATGCTCGAGCGGGCCAAACGCGACATCGGCATTGCCCGGGATACTGCAGTCAGGGATCTCTACGACCTGTCGGGCGAACTGGCCACCAACATTGCCTCGCGGATCATTCGCCAGGAGGTCGATTCGGCCGCCCATGAGCGCTTGATCAGCGAGTCGATCGACGAGTTGGCCAAGCTCCACGGGAATGGAAAGAACGCGTAGAGCCGTGGACCGACCAACTGGAAAGTCGGTCCAACGCTCGACGGGTGGCATGGGCAAACTTGTTTGCCCGTGATCGACTGCCAGATGGCACGGGCAAACAAGTTTGCCCATGGCACCCAGACCGAAGAGTAAGAGTTGCCGCCGCGGGAAGGCACGCTAATCAATGCCCAAAGTTGAAGAAGGTGCAATTGCGATCGCCGACGTTTACGCCCAGTCGCTGTATGCGCTGGCCGACGAGCGGGGGCAGGCCGACGCGATCTTCGAGGAGTTCGGCGACCTGATTCGCTACCTCGACGACGATGCGGCGTTTGCATCCTACCTGGCCGACGCCCGAGTCGAGTCCGACCGGCGCAAGGCGCTGTTGGAAAAGGTGTTCCGAGGGCGAATGAGCGATCTTCTCCTCGACGCTTTGCAGGTGTTTAACGCCAAGGACCGGCTGGGGATCCTGGCCGCGGTGTTCGAGCGCTTCCGGGCGGCGCATGACGAGAAGCAAGGTCGGATCGACGTGCATGTGACCACCGCGGTCCCGCTGACCGACGAGCTGCGAACGAAGGTGTCGGCCGCGGTCCGCGAGCGTACCTCCAAGACCGCCCGATTGATTGAGACCACCGACCCGGACATCCTCGGCGGGCTAATCCTGCGGATCGGCGATACGAAGATCGATACCAGCATCGCCAACCATCTGCGCCGGATGCGCGATGCGTTGAAGGCGCGAGCCTCCCAGGAAATCCACGGGGGGCGATCCTATTTTGAAGGTGCCTGACAGCAGGCAGAGGCCAATCTATGAAGTTCAAAGTTGAGGAGATCTCCTCGGTCATCAAAGACGAGATCGCCCAGTACCGCAGCGAGGTGGACGTGTCCGAGGTGGGCACGGTTCTGGCGGTGGGCGACGGGATCGCTCGTGCGTACGGCCTGGAAAACGTCATGTCCGGCGAGTTGGTCGAGTTCGCCAACGGCGTTTTCGGCCAGGTGCTGAACCTGGAGGAGAACTCCGTCGGTATCGTCATCCTGGGCGACTATCTGGGCGTCAAAGAAGGCGACGAGATCAAGCGGACCGGTCAGCTCTTGAGCGTGCCGGTCGGCGAAGCCCTGATCGGGCGGGTGGTCGATCCGCTCGGTCAGCCGCTCGACGGGCGCGGGGTCATCGAAACCCCACATCGTCGGGCGCTGGAGTTCCAATCCCCCGGCATCGCCGGACGCCAGCCGGTGACCCAGCCGTTGCAGACCGGCATCAAAGCCATCGACAGCATGATCCCCATCGGTCGCGGGCAGCGCGAGCTGATCATCGGCGACCGAAAGACGGGTAAGACCGCGGTGGCCATCGACACGATCATCAACCAGCGCGGCGGGGACGTGATCTGCGTCTACATCGCCATCGGCCAGAAGGAGTCCACCGTCGCCACCGTGGTGGAGACGCTACGTCAGCACCACGCGATGGACTACACCATCGTGGTCAATGCGGGCAGCTCCGACCCAGCCCCGTTGCAGTTCATCGCTCCCTACGCCGGCTGCGCCATGGCTGAATACTTCATGTACGAAGAGGGTCGTCACACGCTGTGCGTCTACGACGACCTGAGCAAGCAGGCCGCCGCCTATCGACAGTTGTCGTTGCTGCTCCGCCGACCGCCGGGCCGCGAAGCCTATCCCGGCGACGTGTTCTACGTGCACAGTCGGCTGCTGGAACGGTCCTGTAAGCTGGCTGAGCGACGGGCGATCGTCAAGAAGGGCTCCTCCTACACCGACGGCGGCGTGAACAGCAAGAAATATGTCGGCGTGCCCGGCAAGTGGGAATCGAGCGCCGACCTGAAGGCGATGAGCGATGCCGATGGGCATGAGATCGTGGTCGATCCGAAATCGGGTGGATCGCTGACCGCCCTGCCGGTGATCGAAACGCTGGAGGGCGAGGTATCAGCCTACATTCCGACTAACGTGATCAGCATTACCGACGGGCAGATTTATCTCGAGCCGGACCTGTTCTTCGCCGGCGTGCGACCGGCCATCAACGTCGGCATCAGCGTCTCGCGTGTCGGTGGAAACGCCCAGATCAAGGCCATGAAGAAGATCGCCGGCTCGTTGCGCTTGGACCTGGCTTCGTTCCGTGAGTTGGAGGCGTTCGCCCAGTTGGGCACCGATCTGGACGCAGCCACACAGCGCCAGTTGGATCGAGGCCGGCGAATGGTCGAGCTGCTCAAGCAGCCGCAATTCGCGCCGTTCAAGATTGAAGAGCAGGTGCTGAGCATCTACGCGGGCACGCAGGGGTTGCTGGACGAGCTGGCTGAGTCGCAGGTTAGGGACTTCGAGAAGAAGATGCTGGCCCACTTCAAGGATGAGTTCCCTGAGATCGGCGAAGAGATTGTCAGCAAGGGCCAAATGAGCGACGAGTTGGCTGAGAAAATCAAGACGGTGGTCACGAACTTCCGCAAGCAATATCTGGCTTCGAAATCGAAGGCGTCCGCAGGCGCCGCGATGTAGTGTGCAGTGTACTGACGCCTGCCCGCCGATCCGCCAACAAGCGGTGATCGGCAAGTATAGCCGGCGCCATTTCCAGGAAGGCAAGAGTGCCTCGAGCGGGCACGGACGGGGACCGAAGGTTGAGACGGTGGACGCACGGAACAGTTCCAGGCAACGGCGCCTGTCGCAGGGCTCGCTGGGCCTGTATGGCCCGTGGGCCCCGCGAACGTGGTCGGTCAATCTCGGGGAACGCACTCCGTGAACGATGCTACGACTCGCCGCCGGTGGAACGCCCTCGGCTGGGCGTTCTTGTTAGGATCGGCTGCTGGACTTCGCCTGCTGGGTATTCACGAGACGGACATTTGGACGGACGAAGCGTTTACTCTGCTGGTCGCCAGGAGTTCCTGGTTCGATGTGCTGGTTCGTTTTCCACAAGTGGAGACCAACCCGCCGCTTCACTTTGCGCTGGTGAAGGCCTGGGGTGTGGTGTCCGATGCCGCCGTGTGGCACCGGCTACTATCCGTGATCGTCGGGGTGTCAGGTGTAGTATTCACCACGCTTTGGGCCCGGAGGCTCGATCCGAGCATCGGTTGGGCGGCGGGGTTTCTGGCAGCCTCGTGTCCAATCTTCTGTCACTACAGTCAGGAAATCCGGGGCTACTCGCTACTCTATTCGGCGACGGTATCCGCGTTGTATTTCGCGGAGCTGGACGCGAGCGGCTCGCGGCGCGGTCGGTGGTGGCCGGTCGCGGCTGCTGCGACTGTCTGGACCCACTATGTTGGCGTATTCGCCGTCGTCGCAGTCGTGGTGTACTGGCTTGTTCGACGACGGGTTCTCGGGAGCGTCTCGCCCATTCGATGGCGCCGCCTTGGCGTGCTGGCGCTATTGCTTTCGCCCGGACTCTTCCTGGTCGTGCCGCGCGTGGCGACAACTGTGGCCGAGGGCTTCCCGATCCGTACACCGACATGGGCCGGACTCCCGTCACTGAGCAGGCCATTGCTCGGAACGGCGTGGGTCGCTACGTGGCGTGGCGATCCGGCGAGCGAGTTGATGGAATGGGCCGCCGTGGTGGTGCGTGGCATGCTGGAATTGTCGTTGGGGCTGGCGGCAGGTTTGCCATTCTTCGCCGGTCCGCGACGAATTCGGCGCGATGCGGCGGCCACGTGGTTAACCGCAGGCGTGATTCTGGCCTCGATGATAGCGATGGGCCTTTGGGTCGTTCCGGTGCTGGTACCGCGCACGGGCGCGATCGCGTTGCCCCCTTTGATGATTGCCCTGGCATTGGGAACGTCGCGTTCGGCAGCAAGCACCTGCCGACGACTGGCAGTCGCAGCGTGTTCGATTGTCACTATCGTCTGGGCCGGCCTTTGGATCTCGGCAGCTACAGGCGACGCGCCTCGTCGCTCACCGGACGCCAAACTGTTTCGCTTCGTCTCGGAACGAATCGAGCCCGGCGACGATGTGATCTGCTTTCCTTCGAGCTTGGCGTGGTCGACCGCATACTACTTGGGCGATCAACTGTCGGCGGAACGCCTGCACTACTCGAACGTGTCGGAATTCGCCGAAGGATCTCCGCTACGGATTCGACCGATCGGTCGGAACGAGGATCCGCACTGGTTCGAACGAGTCACCACTCGCCTGGAGGAGCGCATGAACGACGGATCCCATTCGGCTGTTTGGGTTCTGGATTGCGGTCTTCGGTCGTTCGGCACTCCGTTGCGACAGGAGCTGCTCGACTGGATTCATCCGCGATATCGGGCGGTAGGCTCGCACTTTGTTCCCGGTTTATGGACTTTCTCGGCTACCCGATTCGTGCCGGTCGACCCGGTCGGCGGGCGACCGTGACTGATCTGCAAAACCCGATAGGGCCTACCCACTCGACAAGGAGTATGCTGAGGAGGGTGGTCTAGTCATGGCTAAGGCACGAGCGATCGCCAAGCGCCGCAAGGCGGTCAGCAACATCAAGAAGATCACGCACACCATGCAGTTGATCGCCACCGCCCGTTACCAGAAGGCGTACAAGAGCGCCGTCGCCACGCAGCCCTACACCAAGAAGATCACCGAGCTGGTGGGCGATCTGTCGTCGGCCGGCGAGGAGATCACCCATCCGCTGCTGAGTGCCAACGAAGGCGCGGGTCGGACGGCCCATCTGGTGATTACCTCCAATCGGGGTTTGTGCGGCGGGTACAACGCGTCCATCTTGCGAGCGGCGATGGCCCACGAGCAGCGTGTGGTGTCAGGTGAGAGCCCATGCGATCTCTACGCGGTGGGCATCAAGGGGATCTCCTACTACGCGTTTTTGAAACGCGAGATTACTCATGCGTTCCGCGACATGAGCGACATGCCCACGTTCCCCGAGATTGAGCCGATCGCCGCCGACTTCATGGCTCGATTCACCAACGGCGAGTACGAATCGATTCATGTCACCTACATGCGATTCCACAGCATCAGCCGGCAAACACCGGAAACGATCCAACTGCTGCCCATCAGCCAGAAGGACTCGCAAGATGACACGCCGGCCGGTGACGCGGACCAACCGCAAGCCACCCAGTCGGCGCAATACGATTTCTCACCCGAGCCGGAGGTGTTGTTGGCGGCCTTGCTGCCCGCCACGGTGAAGGTGCGTCTGTTTCAGTGTTTCACGGACGCCACGGTGAGCGAACAGATGGCCCGGATGGTGGCCATGAAGGCGGCCACCGATGCCGCCCGGGACATGATCAAGATGCTGGGTCGCAGCTACAACCGAGCTCGCCAGTCGCAGATTACGATGGAACTGCTCGACATCATGGGCGGAGCGGAGGCAGTGAACTAGCGCTTCGCCGGTAGGACTAATAGCTATGGTAGCAAACGGGAACAACACGGGACGGGTGATTCAGGTGAT
>JADFPW010000122.1 GCA_022562105.1 Planctomycetota bacterium | reverse complement strand
CCGTCCATCGATTACCGTGATTACGCCGTCACCGGAGATGCCAAGGTCGTCTGGGAGTTGAACCGCCACCATCATTTGAGCGTGTTGGGTCGCGCCTATCGCCTGCTTGGTGAGCGGCGATACGCCGAGAAGGTGGTCCAGGACATCGACTCGTGGATCGAGCAATGCCCCTACGGATGCGGCATGAACTGGCGAAGCCCGCTCGAGCTGGCCATCCGGTTGATCAACTGGGTTTGGGCGCTGGAGCTGATTCGTCCTTCCGGGCTAGTGTCAGCCGAGTTTCGTGCTCGAGTTCTGCCGGTAGCCTACCGGCATTTGTGGGAGATTTCGCGCAATTACTCGCGCCATTCGTCGGCCAACAACCATCTGATCGGTGAGGCGGCCGGTGTGTTCATCGGGTGCTGCTTTTGGGGCAATCTCAAACCGGCCCAGCAATGGGACGCTCGCAGTCGTGAGATCCTCATGACGGAGATCCTCAAACAGACCCATGCGGACGGAGGACATGCCGAACTGTCCATGGGGTACCACCTGTTCGTGCTCGAGCTCTTCCTTCTGGCAGGGCTGGCAGCCCGCGACTCGGGGCGAGACTTCCCACCGGCGTACTGGGACCGTCTGTCTCAAATGTTCGAGTTCGTCGCCACGTTCGCCGAGGGTGGTGATTCCCTTCCCATGTTCAACGATGGCGACGATGGGCGAGTGTTGGACCTGGGCGATGCCGACCACCGAGCACGGGGTCTGCTATCGATTGGAGCCGCCCTGTTCGAACGACCCCGTTTCAAGCGATTATCCGGCGGCTACCAGCAGACGGCATTCTGGCTGCTCGGCGAGCGCGGACTCGATCGCTATGAACGGATTGATCCCCAGACGGATTCGACGACGCTCCAGTCGCGTTCCCTGCCGAACAGCGGGTTCTACCTGCTCCAATGCGGTGCTCAGGGCTCGCCCGAAAGCATGAGTGTGACCTTCGACTGTGGTGCACTGGGCATGGGTTCGATCGCCGCCCACGGCCACGCCGATGCTCTGAGCTTTACCCTGCGGGTCGGCGGGGCAGACGTGCTGGTGGATCCTGGCACGTACGACTACTTTTCGCATCCCAAGTGGCGCGACTACTTTCGAAGCACCAGTGCCCACAACACCATCGTGATCGACGACGAGAATCAGTCGGAGATGCTGGGCCGGTTTCTGTGGCGGCGACGGGCGACTGCCCGATGCCTGGATTGGAAGCCGGTTCCCGGAGGGGGCATGGTGGTCGGCGAACACGACGGCTATCATCGGCTGGCCGACCCGGTGACTCACCGGCGGCGCATTTCCTTGGACGGCGCTCAAGGCTTGGTCACCATCCATGACGAACTGGAGTCCGCCGCCGGCCACTGCGCCGCACTCCACTTGCATTGGGCCGAGCATTGCACCGTGCAGGAGACGACGAGGAATCACTACGCCGTCCAATCGGGCGAGACGCGTCTGTGGATCGATCTTGACTCACGCTTGGAAACGAGCGTGCAGATGGGAAGCGAGGATCCGATCCTCGGATGGGTGAGTCGCGGATACCACCGCAAACAGCCCGCTGCGACCATCGTGGGGCGTTGTACCTGGACCGGTACGCTGAGCCTGATCACCCGCATCGGAGTCACCAAGTGACCTTTTCGAGGCGCAGCGTGCCAATGGCAGCAACCTAACCGCAGCACGGAGGGGAACACGATGAGACCGGAGGAGGAAGGAATGGTCGCCAGCGTTGGATGCGCTCAAACAGGGGCTGATTTCGCGGTCCAATCAGGGAGGGGAGAATCGTCGTTCGACCCGGGCTGCCGAGAAGTTCACGCCATCGTGCTGGCCGGTGTACATTCCTGGGGTCACGGCGTACTCGAATCCCTGATATGCCGGCCACTGCTGCCCATTCTGAATCGCCCGCTGATAAGTCACGTTCTGGGCTGGCTTCGGGCGGGGGGAATCGACGCCGTTACTACGTGCGCCAACAGCGACACGGCCGCGATCCGCGGAGCGCTGGGCGCTAGCGGTGACGCTGAGCCGGCCATTACCTATTACGAGGACGTCATGCCGCGAGGTCCCGCCGGTTGCATTAAAGACTCGGCGGCGGGGAGTCAAGCCGATGCCTTCGTCGTCGTCGAAGGCGCCGTGATCCCGGAGATCAACCTGACTAGTTTGATCGATGCCCATCTTGAATCCGAGGCGGCGCTGACGCTCGTGGTCAGTTCGACTCGGACTAAACCGGATGTGCGGCATGACCCCGGCGAACCCATGGGCATCTACGTGTTCTCACCGGATTCGTTGGCCGGTGTCTCACCGATCGGATACCAGGACATCAAAGAAGGGCTGATCCCACAGCTGCACCGCCGGGGCCGGCGCGTGTTGACCTACAGCGTACCGACGGGATCGGTGGTCCGGGTTACCGGAGCGGCCTCGTATTTGGCGGCGAACAGGTGGGCGCTGAGACGTCTGACGAGGTCGGATGCTGCACGGGCCGGTTACCGGCGAGTGGGCGAGTCCTGGCTACACGAGACGGCGATGGTGGATCCTACGGTACGCCTGGCTGGGCCGGTATTCGTAGGGCCCGAGTCGATCGTGCAATCTAAATCCATGCTTACCGGGCCCACCACGATTGGAGCCCGATGTATCATAGAACGCGATGCAGTGGTTAGCCGGTCCGCTCTTTGGAACGGCGTCCGGGTGGGTGCCGGTGCGGTGTTGGATGATTGCATCGTTGCGGACAATGGTCTTGTCGGGCCGGGCCGGGTGAGGCGACACACGGTGTGCCACGCACCGAATGGTTTGGGTCGGCGGCTTCTCGGTAGACTCAACCCGTCGATCGGGGGGCGACAACGCGTGGCGCTGGCGGAGGGCTAAACAATGCAGCAGCAACCGGAAACCCCACAACCATCTGTTCCGAATGAGTCCAGGAGCATGGTTCCCCATGCCCCGGTGGGCGGGAGTCTTGCTGAACCGGGTCGACTCGGACAAAGCGAAGGGTGGGGTGGATTCGCGTCGTCCGGCCATTCGGCCGGTGCATTCAACGTCGGTGCTCTGATTCGCCAAAAATGGTTGGTTCTGGGCTTGTTCCTGTTCGTGTCGGCGGCGACGGTGCCGTGGATCTGGTTGTACATGTTGCCGGAGTTTCGGGCGTCGGCGGTCATACGCGTCCGCCCGGTCGTATCCCGCATCGTCTTCAAAACTGAGAACAATGGACTGGTCCCCCTGTACCGCTCCTATCTCAACACGCAGGTTTCGGTCATCCGAAGTCCGACCGTGTTGCGACGGGTTCTTGATCTGGAGGATATTCGCCAGACGAGTTGGTACTCCCAGGAACCGAATCGGCTGACCACCCTGCTCAGGAGTCCGGCTCGTCCATTGGAGCGACTCGGGAAGGCGCTGACCGTGCGCCCGCGGCGGGACACGGAACTGATCGACGTGTCACTGTTGGCGCTGAATGCCAAGGATGCCAAACTGATCGTCGACGCCGTGGTTAAGCAGTACGAGATATACAGCCGCGAGACGCTACGTGATGAGGATGTCATCCTCCTGCGAACTTTGTTTGCCGAAAAAGAATCACTGGGTAAGGACGTGGCCGGGCAGATCGCCACCAAGTTTAACTTGGCCAAGCAGCTGGGTACGGCCGATCCAGAGCAGTTGCGATCCCAACTGAGCACTCAACTGGCCACACTGGAGACCGAGGGCGAGCAGCTCGAGCAAATACTGGACATGGCCCGTTGGGATCTGAACAGGCTCACTTCGGATGAGCAAGAGGCCGGGGACGCCGATGAGGAGGGCGACGCCGACTCGGGTTTCGACGACCCTGAGAGCCGGTTTGTGCAGGATGGCGAATGGCGTGGACTCAATAAACAGCTTCGAACCAACCGATACGTTCTGCGGGTTGCGCGCAACCAGCTCGGTGAATCGCATCCTCGGATCAAGGAGCTTGAAGCCGGCGTCGACCACGCCGAGCAGCTCCTCCGCGAGCGGGAGGTGCAGATCGTCGATCACGGTCCGGTCGCGTTAGCCAACACCGCTGTGGCGTTAGGACAACCGGTTACGGCCTTGGGTCGTCTGGCGCTCGAGCACGACATTGAGCGACTGGAGCACAAGGGCAAGTTGCTCGCCAGCCGGATCGATCACCAGCGTGACAAGGTGGGCGGTGCCGGAGATATGGCCAAAGATCTCGCGCACTACGACCAGGAGATCGCCACCAAACAAGAGCTGTATGAGGCGGTCCGGTCGCGATTGTCTGAGCTCGAGATGGAGGGGAAGGCTCCCGGCCGGATCTCGGTGATGGCCCTTGCGGTCCAACCGTCGCAACCCTACCGCGATCGTCGGCTGCTGCTCAGCGCCATGGCGTTGGCGGCTGCGATGATGATGAGTGTGGGAGTCGCTTATGTGCGGACGGTGACCGATCAGCGAATCCGAGAAGCACGGGACGTGCAACACGCGGTGCGCGTACCCTTCCTCGGACAGCTCCCGAGCTTTGAGGCTGCTTCCAGCCCGGATGGGCTGGGCGGCGAGCTGGTCATGGAGAGCGTCCGGATGCTGCGCACCGCGCTGCTGGAGCGGATCAGCCAAACGGACAAGCGCGTTATTCTCATCACCAGCTCGACGGGCGGAACGGGAAAGACGACCGTGGCCTTGCAGTTGGCCCGAAGTCTGGCCCAGTTGGGCAAGCGCACCCTGCTGGTCGAAGCGGACCTTCGGCATCCCTCAATTTCAGGACGCATGCAGCTTGAATCGCAGATTGGGCTGGCTGAAATACTCACCGGAACGGCCAACGACTCGGCGATCTCGCACACGGGAACGGCCAACTTCGACGTGCTCGTGGCCGGAGCCCAGTTCGAGGACTTTGATGCCGAGTTGCTGGCCAACGGAGTCTTCGCAGCCTCGCTGGAGCGATGGAAGCAGTCGTACGACTACATATTAGTCGACAGCCCACCGGTGTTGCCGGTGGCGGATGCCCGGATTCTGGCGGGCCAGGCGGACGGCACGATCATGGTCCTTCGCGCCTCCCACACCCGCCGCCCCGAGGTCATTCAGGCCTACGCCGACCTCAGCGCCGCCGGCGGCACGCTGCTGGGAACCGTGCTGGTGGGCACGGATTCGTCGACCGGCTATTCGTACTACGCCGGCTACTAGGACTACAGATACACTCTGGAATCATGACTGATTCCCTATCGGACCCATTATTGTGTTGATACCCGTTTTCCTGGATCGGCCGGCGCCGAGCGACTCTGCAGCGAGCCCCCCGGTGTCGTCACTGACGCTTCCGCTGGGCCGGGGCACGCTGCTCGATCTGCTGTGCTCGGGCGTCCGCCGGGCCGACGACGCAGCCCCCATCATCGTGCCGACCTTTGAAACGAACGGGACATACGAGAGGACTATACAAGAGGCGGCGTCCGTTGAAGTACGAGTGGCTCGCCCCGGTGGGTTCGGCGAGCAAGCGCTCGACTTTGAAGACTCCGACTGGTTGGTGATCGTGGACGTGGCGCGCTGGCCGGCCTCAACCGCCGACCTTCGCCATTTGATTCATCGGCATCAAGCCTATCGCGGCGCCACCCACCTGGTGGCGGTAGGACGAGATCCGGAGCGAACTCGAGAGCAAGTTGATCTGGATGGGGAGGGAAATGTAGAGCGAGTGCGCCGCCTCTACGTCGGGCGGAGCTGGCCGGCGGCGGTTTCTGGTGGGTTGTTCCTTTCGCTGGTGCCTGCCCGGGCGGTCGCGGATGTCCATTTCAGCTCCTTAACCGAGTTGCGCTTGGCGGTTCTGGATCGAGGCCTGATGTGTCGAGACCTTCCCGCGTCGGTGGACCTTCTGGATCTGACAGGAACACAAGATCTGCTCGCCCTCAATGGGCAAGTGATTGAAGACGCGGTGGGCCATCGACGCCCTCGAAAGACGGGACACGGTAAGGAGGGGATCATCTTCGGAACCGATTGCGTTGTTCATCGGACCGCCCGGCTGGAAGGTCCGGTGGTGGTGCAGGATCGGGTCAGGATCGAAGAAAACGTCGTCATCGTCGGGCCTGCGGTGATCGGGCGCGACTGTCGGATCGGACCGCGGGCGATGATCGTCCAATCGATGCTGAGGGCGGGAAGTGAGGTAGAGACGGGCGCGACGATCGTGCAAGCGGTGGTCTCGGGTGCGTGCTCGACGGCCTCCTCCCTTGCTGAGGGGGCGCACGTTCCATCGGCTGATGAATCGCGGGAGCGAATGCAGCACTGCGACGGCTTCCTGGCGACGCCGGCGCGGCGGGAGTGGTGGCGACAGGGTGTGTATCCTGCAATCAAACGTACCATAGACGTCGTACTCGGTTCGGCGGCCCTGGTGTTGCTGGCGCCTCTGTTCGCCCTGGTGGCCATTCTCATCAAGCGAGATTCGCCCGGCCCGGTCTTTTTCGTTCACCGGCGAGAGACCAAGGGCGGCGGTGAGTTTCCGTGCCTCAAGTTTCGCACCATGGCTGTTGGTGCCCATGCAAAGCAGCGCGAGATGTACGCCCGTAGCGAGATCGATGGGCCACAGTTCAAAATCGGTGATGATCCACGCCTGACCAGAATCGGACCTTGGTTGCGGAGGACCAACATCGATGAATTGCCTCAGCTCCTCAATGTCGTCGCCGGGCACATGAGTTTGGTGGGACCGCGTCCGTCTCCTTTCCGGGAGAACCAGATCTGCGTACCCTGGCGGCGAGGACGCTTGTCCGTGCCGCCCGGCATTACGGGACTCTGGCAGCTTTGCCGAGATCACAACGCCGGCGGCGATTTCAACCAGTGGATCCTCTTCGATCTGATGTACGTGCGCCGCCGGTCCATCTGGTTGGACCTCAAGATCCTGTGCATTACACTCACCAGCCGAGGAGGCAGAGGGCGTATCCCCACCGCCTGGTTGATTCCTTTGTCGGAGCGAGTGGGCCTGAACACCGTGACAGTGGATTCGCAATGAGCGTCGAACACACCATCTTGATCGGCCCGCCGATCGAGGAATCTATCCCAAAGGCGAGGTAGAGGACTTTCGGATGCAACTTGCCGTTCGGGCAAGTCACACCACGGGTATGCTGCGTCCACGAGGGGTGGCACGGTCTGGTACTCCAGGCCGTGGGAATCCTGGGACATGGTTGTTGAGCTACCTCCACGGCCTGGGATACCAGAGCGTGCCACCCGGCCGGCGATCCGGCGCAACGAATCCCAGACGGGTGAATCGGAGAAATACGATGCAGAGCGGACGTGACACTCCACTACGAAAAGCTGGTCAGTGGCCCACGGTTGTCAGCGCGGCCTGCGTGCTGCTCTTGAGCCAAGGTCTGATGGGGTGCGGCGCCGACCACCGCATCAGCTTGGAACAATTCCTGGTCATGCAGCAGGACGCCCGTGAGGCAGCGGTGGAGTCGCCGTCAGCCGCGGAGCTCGATGAAGTTCGTGCGCTGCTCGATCGTCAACTCGGGCCCTACAAGGTGGGTCCGGGCGACGAGCTCACGGTGACGCTGACCGGAGCCGACGCGACGCCGTTGTTTCCGCCGACGATTGCGCGTGTGAACCGGGAGGGACGGATCGACCTTCCGCTGGTCGGGGCGATCGATGTCAACGGGATGGAACTCGAGGATATCGACCACACGATTCGCGACGCCTATGTCCCCGCGGTTCTCAAGGACGTGGCCGCACACGTGAGCCTGTATGCCACGGAGGCTACCGAGGTGCTCGTGGTAGGAGCGGTCACCGCCCCGGGTTTGGTTCCGCTGCGGCGGACGGAGCGGAATCTCCTGTTCGCCATCGTCGGCGCCGGCGGTGCATCGGATCTGGCCACCGGTGAAGTGACCCTACAGCGGCTACGACAACCGGGTGAGACGCTGAGCCTGGATTTGACGAATCCGATGGAACTGAGAGCTGCCCTGGCACTCGAGCCGCTGGCCGACGGGGATATCCTGACCGTGCACGCGGCTGCTCCCAACACAATCTTTGTCGGAGGATTGGTCAACGCCCCACAACCACAAGCCTATCCCCCGGGTGTCCAGATCAGCATCCTGCAAGCCCTGGCCGCCTCGGGTGGATTGCGGACGGATGTTTACCCGCGTGAAGGGACGTTGATCCGGCGCATGCCGAACGGGCAAGACGTGCACGTCAAACTCGATCTGAAACGGATTGGAAACGGCCGTGACCCCAACATCCTGCTGGCGGGCGGTGACATTCTTTGGGTGCCCGAGACGCTCGAAACACGGATCCAGGACTGGATCAACCGGAACATCTTCTTCCGAGCCGGCGTGAGCGTGAACTACAACGTTACCGGGATCGAGTACCTAAACCGTCGGTCACAGCAGAGCCGTCTGGGCGGCGGGAATCTGCAAGATTCGTTTGATCCTTTCGGGTTCCTGGTCCAGAATGCGGCGCTGCAGGGCCTCGCACCGTAACGGTGACCAGCCTGACGACTGAACAGCAAGCCACCCCGGGTGGCACGGTCTGGTACTCCAGGCCGTGGTCCTTCTCGGCCGTATCTCGGCTCAAGGGCCTGGCGATCCGGGGCCTGGGACAAATGTACCGGCCGGAGAAGGAGCTTTTCGCCTTCACCCTGCGCCGTAGAAACGGCGAACTCCAACTGGAAGGCGTAAGTCTGCGTTACACGGCCATCGCCTTGCTCGGACTGGCCGGCGAGGAGGCGTCGATCCAAGCTGGTATACTGGACGGGGCCCACGCCGCTGATCTGTGCTCGCGGATCCTCCGGGCTGCGGATCCAATCGAGAACCTGGGTGACTTGGCCTTGATGCTCCGTGCCGCCGCTGCGCTCGAGGTGGACGACGTCAAGCCGGCGTGGGACCGGCTCCGGGCCTTCGAGCCGGACAAGCAACCCCACCCCACTGTCGAGCTGGCGTGGACGCTTGACGCGTTAGTGGCCTCCGTGCCGGGCACCGCAGGCAACGAGCCGTTGGTGCACGCCGTCGCCGATCGCCTCATGCATTCGTTTTCGTCTCGGGCGGGCGTGTTCCCCCACTGGCCGGCGGGGTCGCGAAGGTCAATATTACGCGGCCACGTGTCGTGCTTTGCTGACCAAGTGTACCCCATCGAGTCGCTGGCCCGCTATCACAGGTGGAGCGGGCGCAGCGAGGCGCGCGCCATTGCTGCAAGATGCGCCGAACGGATCTGCGGCCTGCAGGGGGCGGATGGTCAGTGGTGGTGGCACTATGACACACGTAGCGGTCGGGTGATTGAAGGTTACCCGGTCTACAGCGTGCATCAGGACGCCATGGCCCCCATGGCGTTATTTGCATTGCGGGACGCGTGCGGTGTCGATTACGGATCGGCCGTCGAGCGGGGCATGGGCTGGCTGCAGCAGCCGGCCGAGATTCCCGATTCGCTCATTGACGAGGGGGCCGGCGTGATCTGGCGAAAGGTCGCCCGTCATGAGCCGGGCAAGTTCTCGCGGGGTGCCCAGGCGCTGGCCAGCAGAGTGCATCCAGCGTTGCGGGTTCCCGGACTCGCCACACTGCTGCGTCCCACGTCCGTGGACTATGAGTGCCGGCCCTATCACCTGGGCTGGCTGCTGTATGCCTGGTCGGATCGCGTTCCATCTGCATGACCACCCTGGCTGTGAATCCTGAACGAGTCGGAACCCGCTGGCCGACCCGGTATCTCTTCGGCGTGCCCATTTGCGCCCTGACCATGGATCAGGTCTTGTCCGTAGTCGACGAGACGATCGAGAATCGAGGTCGCCTCCTGATCGGTGCGGTCAACGCAGCCAAGCTGGTCAACATGAGGCGGAACGGCCCGCTACGCCAAGCCGTCCTGAGCGCGGACTTGACCATCCCGGACGGAGCGTCCGTGGTCTGGGCGAGTCGCGTGCTGAAGCAGCCGCTGCCGGAACGTGTCGCCGGCATAGACCTGATGATGCAGATGCTGGAGCGGGGGGACCAGCGTGGTTATCGGGTCTATTGCCTTGGGGCCACAACCGATGTGCTCGAAGCCGCGGTCGCCCGAATTCGCGCCGACTACCCCGGTGTGGTGCTGGTCGGTCATCACCATGGATACTTCTCAGCCCACGAGGAAGGTCAAGTAGTCGACAAGATTCGCGCCGCCCAGCCGGATATTCTTCTGGTGGCCATGAGCCCACCGAAGAAAGAACAATTTCTGGCCTGCTGGTCGCATGAGTTGGCCCGGGTCGGCCACGGGGTCGGCGGGGCGTTTGACATCCTCGCGGGCCAGGTTGCCCGTGCCCCGGAGGCGTGGCAACGGTACGGATTGGAATGGCTCTACCGCGTCAAGCAGGAGCCCGGTCGCCTCTGGCGTCGGTATTTGGTGACCAACAGCATTTTTCTCGGCATGGTAGCCGGAGCCCTGGCGTGCAGACCTCGAACACCCAAAGCCTGATGCGGCGTACGATCGAGTCGGCGAGCCCGGGTACGAAGCTCCAGCGAGCGCAGGTGAACCAGGGCACGGATCCGGGCCGCTTGACGGCGCCCCGCGCGCCGGGTGAGCCAATTAGAGTCATGCTGCTGGTCAGCAGCCTTGAGCGAGGCGGGGCCGAGCGCCAGGTGGTTCTATTGGCCAACCACCTCGACCGCAGGCGCTTCGAAGTGACCGTTTGCTCACTCTCGCCGGAGGTTCCGTTGGCCGTTGACCTGATCGATCGAGACCGGGTGCTGACCGTGGTGGCGAAGCGGTGGCGATACGATCTGGGAGCCGTTACCCGCGTGGCCGGGCTTATGCGACGTCTGCGAACGCAGATGGTCCACGCGTTCCTCTTTGATGCCGAGATGGTGGCTCGTTTGGCCGCCAAGCTCGCCGGTGTACCGATCGTCGTGTCTTCGGAGCGCAACTCAAACTACGTTCGACCGGTGATTCACTCGTTGTGTCTCCGACTCACCAGTCCCTGGTCGGCGGCGATGATCGCGAATTCCCATGCGGGCAAACGGTTCACCGTCCGGACGCTGGGCGTGCCGGCGGATCGGATCCACGTCGTGCACAACGGCGTGGATACCGATCGTTTCCGTCCTCGGGAAAGCCACCGCCTCCGAAGTGCATTGGGCATCGCGCCGGATCATCCACTCGTCGGAATGGTGGCGAGTTTCAAACCGCAGAAGAACCATCTGATGTTCCTGCGAATGGCCGGGAGGGTTCTCGAACGAATCCCGGAGACGCGGTTTGTCTGCGTCGGCGAGCGGCTGTGCGCGGGGGAGGGAGCGATTGGTGCAACCGGGAGCGGCGCACGCGTTCACGCGCAATCTGCAGAGTACCATCGAACCATCGCCTCCGCCCTGGACGGACTGGCGCTCGGTGATCGCGTCATGATGCCGGGAAAGTGGGACGACATGCCCGACTTCTACAACGCGTGCGATCTCACCGTGCTAACCTCGCGGCACGAAGGCACGCCCAACGTCCTGCTGGAATCGATGGCCTGTGGTGTTCCGGTGGTCGCCACCGAGGTATCTGACAACGCCGATATTCTCCCGGAAGGCTGCGGGGGATTTCTCGTGCAGCTCGATGACGACGAGGGTAT
>JADFPW010000121.1 GCA_022562105.1 Planctomycetota bacterium | reverse complement strand
CGGAAGGCATCGTGCCGGTCACCTTCGAGCTTGGTGCCCGGAAGCCCCAAGTTCTTACGGAGGATTTCGAAGCGTATATCTGGGGTTTAGGATTTGACGGAGAGATGCCGATGTTCATGGACCCGGGCGTTGGAGGCGAGGACAACCCTTTCATCATCAACCTGGTTCCGCCTCCGGAGTGTGAGGGCGACGCCAACGGCGACGGCACGGTGGACCCATTGGACAGCGGATTCGTCCTGGCCCGCTTCGGGTGTGAAGTCGGTGGCGGTGATCCCGACTGCGACGCCGCCGACCAGAATGGTGACGGAACCGTCGACCCCTTGGACAGTGGATTTGTCCTGGCACGCTTCGGGACGTGCGAGTAGCCCCAATCTCGCCTCAGCCGAGCTGCTGACTCGAAGCGCCGGGCTTCACGGCGCACGGTTGCGTGACATAGCCTGACAAAGCCTGGGCTCGCATGCCAAACAATACAGGCGGGTCTTGGCCGTCTGCCGGGTCTCGCGCTCGCAGGGGGCAGCGATGAGCGTCTCCGGCCTCATGAGCTTGGTCAATCCTCGTGTACTCCTGATGGGATAGTGGCCGCGTCCTATAACCCGTCACGCGCTCCATCGGGCCGGACAATCCCGTCCGACGGGAGTATTTCCGGGCAATAGGCTTAAAGGCGCGTGGGGAGTTGACTGAAGGGCACTCAAGCAGATACTATTGCGGGTTGGGAACAAGGGCCTAGATGGGGTACATCTTGAAGGACCGGATGTTTCGGGGGGGCTGTGCATGTCGAGGTTAGCAGTCGGCATCTGGGTAGCGCATTCGTGTGTACTCGCCGTGGCGGGGGCCGCTGACCTGTACAGCGATCAGACGGCGGCCCAGGGTGTCCAGTTCACTCACCACGCCGCCGATCCGGATGACCTCAACATCCTCGGCGCGGGGGCGGCCTGGGGCGATTACGACGGCGACGGTGACATGGACCTCTACGTCGCTGATCAGTTGGGTCCGAACAGGCTCTTCAAGAACCAGGGCGGCGGTAGCGGCTTCACCGACGTGGCCGCAGCCTACGGAGTCGATGATCCGGCCGGGTGGGGCAACGGAGCCGTCTGGGGCGACTACGACAACGACGGCGACTGCGATTTGTACATCCTGAACCGCGGTAACAACGTCATGTTCCGCAACGACGGGGCGGACGGCTCTGGTGGTTGGATCTTCACCGACGTGACCGCCGAAATCGGCGTGGCCGGCGACCCCGAGCAACGAACGTCCGCGGCGGTCTACGGCGACTACGACAATGACGGCTGGCTGGATCTCTATGTAGTCAACCACAGCTACTTCTTCCACAACCCGCTGCCGGGAGAACCCGGTCACGAGGACCACCTCTATCACAATGTGGAGGGGACCGACGGCCAACGTGTATTCGAGGATGTCGCCGAAAGCTACTTCGGCTTGGGGGTGCTGGAACTGACGGTCGGCCACTCGGCAGGTTTTCTCGACTACGACAACGATGGTGACTTGGACATTTATGTGCTCAGCGAACAGTTCGTGTCGGATCCGAACCTGATCGGAACGAAGCTGTGGCGCAACGACGGTCCGGACATCTCGGACGGATGGCTCTTTACGGACGCCACGTCGGGCTCGGGAGCGCAGTTCTTTACCTGTCCGATGGGGCTCGCCATCGGCGATTACAACAACGACGGCTGGCTTGACATGGCTCTGTCCGACAATGGTGCAAACCATCTCCTCAAGAATCTCGGAGGCAGCTTCGAGGATGTCGCGGAGCAGGCCGGCGTCGACAGGCCATTAACTCCCAAGGGCCAAAGCCAGTTCGGATGGGGTGTGGTCTTTACCGACTACGACCTGGACGGCTACGAAGATCTTTATGTCGCCACCGGTCTAATGAATCCGAACAACGAGCAGCCCAATCCGCTGTTTCACAACGACGGCAACCCACCGAACAATACGTTTACCGAAGTCACCGACATCAGCGGATGCGCGGATCCCGGGAGAACCCGCACCGTGGTCAAGGCCGACTACGATGGCGACGGAGACGAAGACCTCTATACGGTGACCTGGGGCGGGGATGCCATCCTGTGCCGCAACGACCAGGAGGGGGGCAACTACCTGATTCTGCAATTGGTGGGTACGGTCTCCAATCACGACGCCATCGGTGCCCGGGTCACACTGACCGCCGCCGGTTTGCCCGTTCAGTACCGCATGGTCCAGAGCGGCTCGACCACCGGCGGGAGCAACGAGCTGGCTCTGTTCTTCGGGGTCACCGGTGCATCCATCGTCGATGAAGTGATCATCGATTGGCCGGCCGGGACGCAAACGACGCTGACGAATCTGGCGGTCAATCAACGGGTGACTGTCTATGAGATTCGGACCCCCAACGGATTGTTTATCGAGGGCCCCGCCTTACTCGAGGCGAACGAGTCAGCGTCTTACCTTGCTTGGCAGACGTATGACAACGGCGATCCTGACGATGTAACCGCTCAGGCAAACTGGTCGGTCATCCTGGGCGACGAGTTCGCTACCTTTGACGGCCCGGGTCAACTGAGCACGCTGGAGATGGATCCCGGCGGCAGCGAGCTCATCCAGATTCAAGCTACCCTTGACGCGTCCCAGGCAGTCTTCTCGGCCACGGTTCAGGAGACGGTTGTGGATGTTGAGGCCCCGAGTGTGTCGATCACCGGTCCGACGGGCGAGACCACGCTGACTACCGGGGAGTCGAATGTCACCCTGAGCGGCTTTGCGGAAGACAACTTCGCCCTGGCAGCCTTAAGCTGGTCGAACGATCGCGGGGGCAGCGGTCCGTGCAGCGGGCTTGACGATTGGTCGACCGGACCGATCGCCCTGACCGACGGAGTCAATGTCATTACGGTGACGGCTATCGACCGGGCCGATAACCGAGCCTCGAAGTCGATCGCGGTCGAACGTCTCATACCCCCCCCGGAGATCGACGACACGCCAACACCCCCAGACGACGATGAGGTACCACTGGACGACGAACCAACTCCGCCGGACGACGAGCCGACACCACCGGATGACGATCCAATGGATCCAATGCCGGATGTTCCGGATAGTGAGCCGATCGACGATTCCGGGGAGAATCCGGGAGACGCCCAGGAGACTACGCCGGGCGACGACCCCATGCAGGAGGACGGCGCAGCCGACCCCGAACCGGACGACGCCGGTAACGTCCCAGTGACGCCGTCGCCGACCGGAGTCTGCGGCGCCATGGCCCTGATTAACCTGCCATTGATCTTGGCCGGGCTCTGTGCTTTGCGCCGCCGGGCCACCTGACAGCGTTCCTACCAGCCCGTTGCAAAAGTGTGGCACCGGTTTGTAACCGGTGTTTTTGCCGCTCGAAAACCGGCGCCACACAGAAGAACGTATTTTTTCAACAGGCTGCTAAGGGCGAGTGCCATTCAAAGGTGGACTCAGTGCAACGCCGACGCGGCTACAGGCAACGCTGCCGGGCTACGCCGACCTACGGAACCACGTTTACCGTGAAGTCGTAGGAGATCAGCGGCTTGGGACTCCCTTGGGTCTGGTCGGCACACCAGTCCTTTAGTCCCACGGTCATCGTGTAATCACCCGCTGAGGGGAAGGTCAGCGTGCAGGCCAGCACCGGCTGGTCGAAGTCCGTGACACCACCGCCCTCAACACAATCCCCGCCCACGGTCACACCGTCCGGAAGGTCGCGGAACCTGAGGATGCGCGGCGTCGTGCCGGACTCCTCCTCGCGTATGAAGGTGACCGGGAAGTCCACCATTTCCTGGGCCGGCCCGAGGTACTGGATCTCGGAAAGCTCCAGGGGCGGCGACACCGTCCAGGGCTCGCTGTCGAACTCCATGGATTGCGCGTCATCGGACAGCATCACGGTGAAGACGACCTCGGTGTCCTCCGCGACCATCGGGATGGTCCATGCCGGTGTGGCCAGCGTGGGATCATCGAACGTGCCGAAATCCTCCTCGTTCGCCGTCGCGGACCACAGATAGTTCAGCTCGCCCAGTTGGCCCGACACGTTCGCCTCCAGCGTCGCGAAGGTGTACTCTTCCTGGATCGTTCCCGGCCCGTCTGCACCGGGTGGCGTGATCCCGCTGGGCGGCCCCACGATGCAGCCGTCGTTGCCCATCACTATCGGTTCTGCAGTCAAGGCGATGACGGTGATGGTCAGGTCGCTGGTGGTCACCAGGGTGCCCACGTTGTCCGTGACCGTGCAGTTGACCACGAAATCCCCTTCAACATCCGGCACGAACGAGGTGAGTCTGGTGTCCTGGTCCACAAAATCACTGTCTGTCAGGCTCGAACCCGGCGCTCCGGTCACATCGAGGTTCCAATCATATGTGAAATCGTCGGTCTCAGGATCCCCGATACCACCTTGGATGTCGAGATCGAGTTCCACGATCATGCCCGGGTGAAAGTGCCCCTCGGTGGGAAGGTTGAGCACCACCGCAGAGGGGCTCAGCGTCGTGGCGATGATCGATAGACTGGGGATCCCCTCCGCTCCCAGGTCGTCGGTAACAATGCAGGTGATGAGGTAGGTTCCCTCCACGCCCAAGGGCGGCGTGAAGGTGACCATCTGGCCGGCGTCGTCGGGGGTGAACACCTCGTCGCCCACCGTGCCGTCCGTCGTTCCCGACGCATCGACGTTCCAATCATAGGTGAACGGCTCCGTACCCCCATTGACCAGGACGTCCAGTCCGATCACATCACCCGGTAAAACGATACCATCCCCGTCATCATCGCCGCTGGTGATTTCGATGGTGGCGTCGAGCGGGACGAGGGTCACGGCCACCGGGACGGTAACGTCCGGGGCGCTGAAATCGGATCGACTGACCGTAATGAACGTCGATCCGACGCCCTCCGCGGTAATCTCCCCACCAAACTCATCGACGGTGGCGATTGCCATGTCGTCCGAGGCGTAGCTGGTCACGCCATCGGCTGTGAGATCGGGGTTAGACAACGGATCGCAGATGCCGACACCGTTGACGGTCAGTTGAGAGGTCTGCCCGATGACCAGATCCTCCGCGTCCGGGTCGGAGGTGACCAGCAGGCTTTCGTATAGCGTTACCGCGCTCACGTGGACGGTGACCTCGACCGGAAGCACGGCAGGATCGGTGTGGCTGACCGTCACCGTCGCTATGCCGTCGGCGTCGACGACGGCTGTGATCAGGCCGGTCGCGTCTACCGTGGCGACCGTCGCGTCGTCCGAGGCGTAGATGGTGTCCGCATCGTCGGTGAGGTCCAGTTCCGAGGCATCACTCAGCGTGCCGGTGACCAGCAGGGCGTAGGTCTCCGTGGGATTGGTCGGGTCCAGTTCCAGGCAGGTCGTATCGACCGCCAGGCTGACCACGACCACCTCCAGCACGGTCACCTCGATGTCGATGCTCACCGTGGCGCTGGCCTGGTTGGCGCTGTCAAAGACCACAAGCGTCGTGGTATAGAGCCCCTCGACATCGTAGGTGTGGACCGGTGTCGGCGTGTCCGTCGCGGTGATCGGATTGCACGTGGCTTCCGAGGGACAGTCGCTGTCACTCGTGCATGCGGTCCCCAGATTGATCCCCCCGCTATCGACGCAGGTGGACTCGCCGAAATCCCACAGGTACTTGAGATCGTCCGCCCCGTCCTCCGGATCGCTGCTGCCGGCGGCGTCGAAGGTCACCGTCAACGGGGCTGTACCGCTCGTCGGATCCGCCCCGATCATCGCCGTCGGGGTCAGATTGGTGACCTCCACGGTGATATCCACCGGCGTCGAGGCGGTCGCCCCTTCGTTGTCGGTGACGGTCAGCTCAGCCGTGTAGGTGCCCGCCGTCGTGTAATCGTGGGAGGTCGATGCACCGGCTCCCAGATCCGAATCGTCGCCGAAGTCCCACTGGTAAGTCACGATGGTCCCGTCGGGGTCGCTGCTGCCGGTGGCGTCGAATTCCACAGTCAACGGCTCGAAGCCGGTCAGAGGGGTGGCGGCGAGAACCGCCAGCGGAACCTGGTTGGCGGCCTGGACCTCGATGTCGATGCTCATCGAGCCGCTGTTGCCGTCGTTGTCATCGACGGTCAGCGTGGCGGTAAATGTACCGCCCGTCTCGTAGGTGTAGCCCAAGGTCACGCCGCCGAAAGGTCCCGACCCATCGCCCGGATCCCAGGCGTAGGCCACGATGACGCCGTCGCTGTCGCTGCTGGCCGAGGCGTCGAAGTCGACGGTCAGCGGGGCTTGGCCGGAGGTCGGTGTGGCGGTGAACGATGCCACCGGGTCCGCACCGGAAATGACCACGGTGATGGTCAGCGTGGTGCGCTGGCCCGCGTTGTCGATCACGGTGAGGGCGACGGTGTACTCGCCCGGCTCCGCGTAGCTGTGGGTTACCGAGGCCTCGGTCTCCAGCGGGCTGCCGTCGCCGAAGTCCCACTCGTAGCCGGTGACGGCGCCGTCGGAATCGACGCTGCCGGCCGCATCGAAGAAGAGGGCGATACCTACTTGTCCCTGGAGGGTGTCGCCTTGGGCGAGGGTTCCGTCCGGCGTATCGAGCAAGGGGCTCGGGGCGACGTTATCGCCGGCCCCGGGGAGTGGATCTCCCGTTGTCGGTTCGGTGTTATTGGACGGGGTGGTCGCTGGGCAGCCGGTCAGGGCCAACGGTGCCAGCAGGGCCAGCAAGAGCAGTGGCCGATTGATTGTCCACCGTCCGACTCGCACGCCATTGAAAGCCGTCATCATCTATCCACCTCGTTCATGAACTCGATTGCGGTTCGCCTTGTTCGCCCAGCTCGATCGTGGCCGGTCGTGCTCGATGGTTGCCTTTGATGAGTCTGTGCGGGGCAGGGTCCATGCGACGAGTCCGCCGGCTGTCCGCGCCATCCTCCAGCCTATCCAAACGATCATTTTCCGGCGACGAGAATCGTCAGAGCCGACGCAGGCGGTGTCCTTACCCCCCAAACGCTCCGCGTAATGAGCCGTTGAACTCACCTCGCTCGATACTCTGTTCGATTGTAGGCTCCCCCCAGTTTCAGGGCAACCCGTTGGCCCCCATGCCGCAATGGACGTCCGGATCCTAAAACATCGCCAGTATCGCCCAATACGGGCTCACCCAGCGCGGCCCGAAGGGGGCGGATCCGACGGGAGCGGGGCTTGGGGACTGAAGCGGGGTTGACAACGATCCGACATATCCTATTATCCGGATGATTGGATGAAGCGAGATGCCCCGTACCCGACCGAGCCCAACCGATCTGCTCTTCCGTGCCCTGGCGGATACCACTCGCCAGCGTCTGCTCGGCCTGTTGAGCCGCCACGAGCTGGCGGTGGGCGAGCTGGTCGATGCCCTTCGCCAGCCGCAATCGACGGTTTCGCGGCATCTCAAGATTCTCCGCGAGGCCCAACTGATTCACGACCGCCGGGACGGGAACCAGGTGCTCTATCGAGCGGCGGGCCGTTCACGCAATGGAGAGGCGCCTGATGGGGCGAGCGATCTGCAGAGCCAAGTTATGGCCTGGGCAGCTAAGCAGCGGATTCCGCCGGCGGTGCTTCAACGAGCGGAGTCGGCCGTTCGGCAGCGAGTGGGCCGTGGGGCCGACTTCTTTGACCACCTGGCTCATCGTTGGGATCAACTCCGATTGGATTGTTTTGGGCCGGTCTTTCACTGGGAGGCGTTGAGCGCCCTGCTGCCCGCGGAATGGACGGTGGCGGATATCGGGACGGGGACCGGCTACCTCCTGCCGGTGTTGTCTCGGTCGTTCCGTCGGGTGATCGCGGTGGACTCGGCCCCGGAGATGCTCAAACTGGCCCGCGGCCGACCGGAGCTTGCTAACGTGCGAAACGTCACCTTCAAGGAGGGCAGCCTGAGCCGCCTGCCGATCCAGACCGGTCGGGTCGATCTAGCGGTCGCCTCGCTGGTGCTTCATCACCTGGAAGAGCCGGCGGAGGGTTTGGCTGAGCTGGCCCGGGTGGTTCGGCCGGGCGGCTGGGTGTTGATCGTCGAGCAGCACGAGCACGAGCTGGCGGCGTTCCGGGAGGAGATGGGCGACAGATGGTCCGGGTTTCGGCCGAAGAATTTGGTTCGCAGCTTGGTAGGGGCGGGTTTCTGTGAGCCGCGCGTTCGTCCATTGGAAACGGTTGCCGCGTCTCGGGCGTCGGCTCCGGAGGCGCCGGAGCTTTTTGTTGTCGTTGCCCGCCGCGGCGAGGAGGATCGGCTCTCGTGATCGGTCAACGCAGCGACTATGGGTTGGTAACCGGCGGGTGCCATGCCCACGCTTGCGTGGGCATGTCGATGCACGAACGCGCAGACCATGGCCACGCAAGCGTGACCATGCCACCCGCCCGATATAGAGGTAGCAAACAAGTGATTACTCGTATGACTACGGAGATTCGAGAATGACCACTGCGGTACAGGATTTCAGAGTTGCGGATATGGGTTTGGCCGACTTCGGGCGTAAGGAGATCGGCATTGCGCAATCAGAGATGCCCGGCCTGATGGCGGTTCGGGAGGAATACGGCGGTTCCAAGCCGTTGCAGGGTGCCCGGATCATGGGGTCGCTGCACATGACCATTCAGACGGCGGTGCTGATCGAGACGCTCAAGGAGCTGGGCGCCGACCTGCGCTGGGTTAGCTGCAACATATTCTCGACTCAGGATCACGCCGCCGCCGCCATCGCCGCCACCGGCGTGCCGGTGTTTGCCTGGAAGGGCGAGTCGTTGACGGAGTATTGGTGGTGCACCGATCAAGCTCTGCGATTCCCAGAAGGCGAAGGGCCCAACATCATCGTGGACGATGGGGGCGATGCCACGCTGCTGATCCATCGCGGCTATCAGCGGGAGGATGCGTTCGCCACGACCGGCAAACTACCGACCATCAGCAACGAGAACGAGGAGATGACCGTCATCGACACGTTGCTGAACGCCTCGTTGGAAACTGATCCGCAGCGATGGCACAAGATGGCGTCGGCCCTCTACGGCGTGAGTGAGGAAACGACAACAGGCGTGCACCGTTTGTACCGGATGGCCAAGTCGGGCGAGCTGTTGTTCCCGGCGATCAACGTGAATGACTCGGTGACCAAGAGCAAATTCGACAACCTCTACGGCTGTCGCGAGAGCCTGATGGACGGGATCAAGCGAGCCACCGACGTGATGATCTCGGGCAAGAAGTGCGTTGTTTGCGGATACGGCGACGTGGGCAAGGGCTGTGTGCAGGCGTTCCGGGGATTGGGAGCCACCGTGTTCGTCACCGAGATCGACCCCATCAACGCCCTGCAGGCCGCGATGGAAGGCTACCCCGTGGTGACCATGGAGGAAGCCTGTTCCTACGGCGACATCTTCGTGACCACCACGGGCAACCTGCACGTCATCACCCGCGAGCACATGGACAAGATGAAGGACCAAGCCATCGTGTGCAACATCGGGCACTTCGACAACGAGATCCAGGTGGCCTCGCTACTCGACGATCCCAACCTGGAGCGGATCAACATCAAACCGCAGGTCGATCAGTTCAAATGGCCGAGCGGCAAAGTGATGACCCTGTTGGCGGAGGGTCGCCTGGTCAACCTGGGTTGCGCCACCGGTCACCCGAGTTTCGTGATGAGCGCCAGCTTCACCAACCAAACGTTGGCCCAGATCGAATTGTGGGAAAATCGCTCGACCGACAAGTACGACAAGCAGGTGTACGTGCTGCCCAAGCTTCTGGATGAGAAGGTCGCCCGGCTGCATCTAAAGAAACTCGGCGTCAATCTGACGGAGTTGACCCAAGAGCAGGCCGACTACATCGACGTGCCCGTTGAAGGCCCCTACAAGGCGGAGCACTATCGGTACTAACCGTACTGCGGGCGGAGGCCCTGGGGCACCGTGCAAGACATGTGTGACCGGCTTTCCAGCCGGTCAGGATAACGCTTACTTGCCCGGCCAGTGGGAAGACGGCCTATGGCATGCTAAGATCGCTCAGCACTGGCGGCCTGCCTGCCGCAGGATGGCGACGCGGGTCCGTGGAGCGCAACGGCTGGCAGGACGATCCGGGCGGAGAAGACGCAGGATGAATTCAGGATCCCTCGACCTATCAGAAGACAGGGTGGCGGATCTCTGTCGACGCCATCATATTCGCAAGCTGTCCTTGTTTGGTTCCGTCCTGGGCGACGACTTCCGCCCGGACAGTGACGTGGACGTGCTCATTCAATTCGAGGAGGGGCACGTGGTCGGCCTGGGCATCATGGACATCGAGGAGGAGCTGTCGCAGCTTCTCGGCGGCCATAAGATCGACCTGGTCAACGAGAAATACTTGAATCGGCGTTTGCGTTCCCGCATTCTAGCCGAAGCCCAAGTGCAGTATGCCGAAGGATGACTTGATCTATGTCGGGCACATGCTCGACACGGCCAGGCTGGCCGCCGCGAAGGTGGCGGGCATCACGCGCGAAGCCTTCGATACGGATGAGAATCTCCGGCTGGCACTGGCCCATCTGATCCAGATCATCGGTGAGGCAGCCCGGCAGGTCTCGCCCACTTTTCGCGAAGCGCATCCGCAAACCCCATGGGTCAAGATCATTGGCATGCGTCACCGTGTGGTTCACGATTACCTTCATGTAGACTATGACGTCGTGTGGGGTGTAGTAAGCGTTGATCTGCCCGCGCTGATCGAGGGCTTGGCGAGCATCTTACCGGCTGAGCAGGATCCGGAATGAATGGTGCGCCTGCCGCCCCGGGGGCGACGCGTCGCCGACATCGGTGTCCCCGAGCGATTCGTCAGCCGCCTAAGCGTCACCCGAGCTTTGTGATGAGCGCCAGCTTCACCAACCAGATGTTGGCCCAGATCGAATTGTGGGAAAATCGCTCGACCGGCAAGTACGACAAGCAGGTGTACGTGCTGCCCAAACTCCTGGACGAGAAGGTCGCCCGGCTGCATCTAAAGAAACTCGGCGTCCAGTTGACCGAGCTAACCCAAGAACAGGCCGACTACATCGACGTCCCCGTCGAAGGCCCCTACAAGGCCGAGCACTATCGGTACTAATCCCGTTTGGCATTGAGACGACCGCCTACGGACCCGTCCCGGCTACCCGGGGCGGGTCAGTTCGTTCATGAACTTGCGGACCGCCTCGAGTCGATTATCGCCAGCGTGTTGATCCAGAAGATCCCGCAGTTCGGCGAGGAGCGTCTCGCATGCTTCGCCCTTGCCCATTGCCTTTGGCCAAAACCCCACACCACACAGCCCCTTTGCCAGCCTCTCGCGCACTACAGCGTCCTCGGGATGCGCGCGGCTCAACTCCCGGAGCTCGCCGAGGAGGTTGTCGCGGCGCGGGAGATCCTGCTCTTCTTGGGCGTCGTGGAGCAGATTGAACAGCCCCATCGCCAGCGGCTCGCGCACGCCGGCATCCTCGGGATGCGCCTGGCTCAGCACCCGAAGCTCGCTCAGCAAGCTGTCGAGGCGCTGGAGATCCTCTTCGTGCTGGGCATGTTTGAGCGTATTGTACACCCCCATCGCCAGCAACCCGCGTACGGCGGTGTCCTCAGAATGTGCCTGACTCACCCC
>JADFPW010000120.1 GCA_022562105.1 Planctomycetota bacterium | reverse complement strand
TTCGCCGTGTCTGTCAAGAACAAATCCGATTCTTCTTTCGATTCTTGCTCAACACCGCTCAGGGCGCATGGTCGATAGCTCATATCTGAGGCCAGTGTAGCAAAACAGCCCCCCAACTCGCGCGGACGGGCGATTCGCCAGTGCAGTTCGCGTCACTCAGACCCTGTTAAGATGGGGGATATGGAATGCAGAGCTAAGGGATCCGCTAGCGTTCTGCATGCCATGGCTGGATTACCGACGGCACTGTAAATGTCGCGATAGCGGGCGCGGCGGCGCGCGGTCGCCTAGGCGGTCATCGACTCAGATGATCTGCAAGAAACCGTCCTGTATGGCTCGTGTTGATACCGGCCAACGTTTCCGGCGTGCCCTCGGCGACCAGCGTTCCACCGCCCGCCCCCCCGTCGGGCCCGAGATCGATTACCCAGTCGGCCATCTTGATCACCTGCATATTGTGCTCGATGACCACTACAGTGTGTTCCATGGCCACCAAGCGGGTCAGAACGTCGAGCAGGCTGTGAATGTCGGCGTAGTGCAGGCCGGTGGTGGGCTCGTCCAATATGTAGAACGTGTGCCCCACTGGCCGCTTGCCGAGCTCAGTGGCCAGCTTGATGCGTTGGGCCTCGCCGCCCGATAGGGTGGTGGACGATTGACCCAACGACAGATAGCCCAACCCGACGTCGACCAACGCCGTCAACAGATGCTTGATCTTGGCGAAACTGTCGAAGAACTCAGACGCCTGGGCGACCTGCATGTCCAGCACGTCGGCGATGCTCTTGCCTCGGAAACGGACCTCCAACGTTTCGCGGCTGTAGCGGGTTCCGCTACACGTCGAGCAGGTGACGAATACATCGGGCAGAAAGTGCATCTCGATGCGCTTGGTTCCCTGGCCCTGACACGCTTCGCAGCGGCCTCCCTTGACGTTGAAGCTGAATCGGGCCGGCGAATAACCACGTACCTTGGCCTCGCGCGTCTTGGCATACAGCTGTCGGACGAGATCGAATACCCCCACATACGTGGCTGGGTTGCTTCGCGGGGTTCGGCCGATGGGCGACTGGTCGATTTCGATGATCTTGTCGATCTGTTCGGCCCCGACGATGCGATCATGCGCCCCGGGTTTGGGCCCGGTTCCTCCGAGGCGACGTTTGAGGGCCCGAAGGAGAATCTGTGTAACCAGGGTGCTCTTGCCACTGCCTGAAACTCCGGTGACACAAGTGAATACGCTCAGGGGAAAGCGAACATCGATCCCGCGCAAGTTGTTCGCCGTCGCCCCGCGAACCTGGACGCAACGATTCACATCCACCGGGCGACGCTTGTCCGGCAGGGCGATCGAACGACGGCCGCTCAGATACTGGCCGGTGACGGATTCCTCAGCCTGCATGATCGTCGCCAGCGTCCCTTCGGCGACCAGGTATCCACCATCGCTACCCGCGCCGGGGCCGACGTCGATGATATGATCCGCCGCCTGAATGGTCTCCTCGTCGTGCTCGACCACAATTACCGTGTTGCCCATGTCCACCAAGCGGCGCAACGTCGCCACCAACCGGCGAGTGTCGCGCTGATGCAGGCCGATGGTCGGCTCGTCGAGGCAGTAGCAGACACCCACCAGCCCACTGCCGATTTGTGTGGCCAGGCGAATCCGCTGCAGCTCGCCACCGGACAGCGTCCCACTCGGGCGGCCTAGGGCCAGATAGTCCACGCCGACATCGCACAGAAACGTCAAGCGGTGTCGAATCTCGCGCAGCAACGGTGCCGCGATCACCCCTTGTTCGCCATCGAATTGCAGCTCGTCGAAGAACGTCCGGGCGTCGCCGATGCTTAGATCTCCGATGGCGGCAATCGATCGGCCGCCTATGGACACGGCCAGGGATTCGCCCTTCAATCGACGCCCCTCGCACTTGGTGCAGGGCGCGTCGCTGAGATACCCGTGCAGGCGTTGCTTGACCGATTCCGACTCGGTGGTCTCCCAGCGGCGCTTGAGATTGGGGATCACGCCCTCGAACTCCGTCCCGTGGATCTTGGCGGACGCCTTGTCGGTGCCTTGCATTAGTATGGCGACCGATTCGTGCGGGATGCTGTGGAATGGAGTATCCGGGAGCACGTTGAACCGCTCGCAGAACTCGCGGATGGTGCTCGAATAGACTGCGTTCATCCGCTGACCGCTCACGCACCACGGCCTGATCGCACCGTCGGCCAATGATCGATCCGGGTCCGGCACGACCAAACCCGGATCGAACTCCATGACTCGCCCCAGCCCGGTGCAGGCCGGGCAGGCCCCATGCGGCGAATTGAAGCTGAACAGCGCAGGCGAGAGCTCGGGGAGACTCACCTTTGGATGGTCTGGACACGCGTAGCGCGTGCTGAAGCGCCGATCCCGGTAGCCGCCCTCGCTCGTCTCGGTCCTGACGATCACCCGTCCGTTGGCGAGTCCTACAGCAAGCTCAATACTTTCAGCCAGCCGCGAACGAATATCCGGCTTGAGCAGGAGGCGATCCACGATCACTTCGATGGTGTGTCGACCGGTCTCTGACAGGCCGTCGATCCCTTCGAGATACACCACCTCGCCGTCGATTCGGGCTCGAACGAATCCTTCGCGGACGATCCGTCGGAGGAGGGCCTGGTGTCGGCCTCGCTGATTCTCGACCAAGGGCGCCAGAATCAAGATGCGCCGGTCGGCTGGCTCATCGAGCACCGCATCGACGATCTGGGAAACCGTTTGACGCTGAATCGCCCTTTGACAAACCCAACAGTGCGGATCGCCCACCCGGGCAAACAGCACGCGGAGGAAGTCATGGATTTCGGTAGCGGTCCCCACCGTCGAGCGCGGGTTGGCCGACGCCGCCCGCTGTCCGATGGCCAATGTGGGCGGCAGACCTTCGATGCGATCCAGATCGGGTTTCTGGGCTTGCTCGAGGTACTGTCGGGCGGAGGTGGAGAGTGACTCGACATACCGCCGCTGCCCTTCGGCATGGATGGTGTCGAATACCAGCGTACTCTTGCCCGAGCCCGACAGACCGGTCACCACCGTCAGCCGCTCCCGCGGGATATCCACGCTGATGTTCTTGAGATTGTGCTCCCGGGCCCCGACGACCCGAATGATCCTACCCTCATCCACCCCAAGTCTCCGCCGGGTCCGGCCCCGTGCGCGCCGTGGTCCATCCTGCCTATTACCTGATCTGCTTGCCGCACCCGCACGGTACGCCGGTGTCGAAGTCAAGGCAACGCGAAACCCGACCACCGTCGCCGGCAGCGGATACCCAACTGCGTGCTCCCGGGGAGGTCACTTGCGTCCGCCAACCTGTCGGAAGTCGAGGCCTTCAAATCGAGGGCTGGTGTTGCATCCTGGGGCGTGACCTCCGTGGCCATCGAGCTACAATCGAGGCCATGCAATTCGTCAAGATGCATGGTCTGGGCAACGACTACATTCTCGTCCATACCGTGACCGATCCCGTTACGGAACCGTCCATCCTCGCCCGGTCGATCTCCGACCGTCACCGCGGCGTGGGAAGCGACGGGCTGATCCTGGTCACGCCATCCGAAGTCGCCGACGTGGGCATGCAGATCTACAACGCCGACGGTTCCCGGGCTCAGATGTGCGGCAACGGGATCCGATGCGTGGCCAAGTACGCTGTCGATCGCGGCCTGTGCTCGTCGGCGACGCTACGGATCGAAACGGACGCCGGGGTCCGCCAGGCTATCTGTGCCGCCACCGGTGGCAGCGTGACCAACGTGCAGATCGATATGGGAAGCCCGCGATTCCTCGACCGCAGTGGCCGGCCAGTGGCTGACGAAGACACCGCGGTGATTGACCGTCCTGTGCCCGTCAACGGTAGAACGCTCGCCGTCACCTGCGTTTCCATTGGGAATCCGCACGCCGTCGTGTTTGTGGACACGTTGGACCAGGTCGATCTGGCCCGCGACGGGGCTGCCCTGGCGTCGAGTCCGCTCTTCCCCGGAGGAATCAACGCTCATTTCGTGCGAATCGAGTCTCCGCACGACTGCACGATGGTCAGTTGGGAACGTGGCAGTGGGGCCACGCAGGCCTGTGGGACCGGGGCCTGCGCTGTCGCCGCCGCTGCACGCCGCCTGGGGCGGATACAATACCCCTTGACCGTACACTTGCCGGGAGGCGATCTTTACATCGAGCAGACCGAGTCAGACAAACCGGTGAATCAGGGGCACCTGCTCATGACCGGCCCGGCTGAAGAGGTGTTCGCCGGCGTGTGGCCTTGCGGCGGATCGGTCCGCGATGGATCGGAATGATCATCGGTGGGCGGTCCGGGGGACGAAAACGAAATTGGCGCGGCAGGAGGAGGTCTACCTTGAACGATTCGACGTCAACATTGAACGATTCGGCCTTGATCGTGGCATTGGCCTTTGGACTGGTGGTGGTGACCGTAGCGGGCTGTCAGCCTCCTCCGACGGGTTGCACCGACCTTAGCTCGCTCAGTGAGGACGCCAATGGAAACGGCTTTCCCGATCTCGTGCCACCCGACGGAGTGGCGTTCGACGAGGACAACACTCTCCGTATACGCGTCGAAAACACGCTGACCAAGGATGATCTGGCTCCTTTTGCCGCCGAAGCGGGCGTCAGCGACACTCTGGTTAGCCTCGTCGATTTTCTCGTCACCTTTAAATTCCGCGTCGAATACGAAAACGGCACCGAGCAGACCATTTGTCAAACCGAATTGCTCGGGCCGTTTGACTTGGCATTTGAGGTCGCCTGTCCGACCAGCGCCGCGCTCGACGTGGAGATCACTCCGCTTCTACCGATCACCAACACGCCCCTCGACTCGATTCCCGTCGGGCTGTCGCTTGAGGCCATCAACTACGAGTGCGGGCAGACCATCGAGTTCGTCACCACCACGGACGATCTGGGCACCGTGATCGAAACGTTCGTCAGCGACTGACAACACCGCCCGGGCGCGCTGCACGCACCGCGGACGAACGCTCGTATCCCATCCGTCTCGCCGGAGAACGGCGCACGCTCAGTTCGTCGATCCCGTTCGGCAGGCAAGTGTACGGGCGATAATCGTCATTCGATCGTCGTGCTTGTTTGCCCCCAAACCCCTGTCACCCCCTTCGCCCAGGCGCCACCGAGCGTGCGTGAGACCGGCACGTCCGGGCCGTCATCCGCGACCACGACGGCCACCAGAGCCATACACGCCCGTGGTACTCGGGCCTACGTCCTGCAGGTGATTCGAATCCTGGCGATCAGGATGGGTACCCGATAACCGCAAATCGTCTCCGGGCGATTTTGGAATTGAGACGGATGGCGCAGATGACGATTCAAAACGGTTGTCGATGGACGGGCGGTCCGGCGGAGGCTGTGTTCACAGGTGTTTGGCCGGTTCGGATTCTTGCAGATCATTGAGGGCTTGACCGCCGGTGGACGAATCCGACTGGGATCCTGGGGCGAAGGTCAAGTCAGAGGAGATACGCGATGCGCGCTGCGACTAGTATTCTAGGTGTGGTTCTGCCGTTGCTGGTGATGGCCGGCGGGTGCCAAAAGCAGTCGGGATGCGCCGGTTTGTCGAATCTGGACACGGACTCGAACAACAACGGATTCTTCGATCTGCTCCCGCCGGATGGCGTACCATTCACCGAGGAACAGAACCTCCGCATCACCATCATGAACACGTTGACCGAAGACGACCTCGAACCGTTTGCGGCCCAAGCCGGCGTGAGTCCCAGTCTGGTCAGGCTGGCCGACTTCCTGGTCGACTTCCGTTTCAACATCGAGTACGAAGACGGCTCGACACAGACCATTTGTGAAACCGAGCCGCTCCGTGCGTTCGAGTTCAACTTCGAGATTGCCTGTCCGACCCGGGCCGACTTGCACATCGACGTCATCGCCTTGGCTCCGGTGGTGGGCACGGAGATCACGAGGGTGCCGCTGGAGTTGTCGTTGGACACCGTGGACTACGAGTGCGGCCAGAGTGTCGAGTTCATCACCACGACCGACGAAGACGGTGAGCTGGCTCAGAGCATCATCGTGGAATGATCGATACGCTAGCTCCTGAGTCCCATGCGCCTACGGCGTGCATGGCGCCCAACGATCGAACATGGCACGCCCATGGATTGCAATCCGTGGGCTTGTTTTTGCGCGTACCGTCGATCAGATGGGCTCGCCGCACTCCGGGCATCGCGGCTCGGTTAGTCTCTTGTTGCGGAGTCTGGAGCCCCACCCGCCTACCCGCCGCTGGTGAGCAGGACGATCATGCCCACACCGTAAACGATGGCGATGAGCACCGAGTCGAAGCCGAACCGGCCGAGCATGCGGCGCTTGCTGCGGTAGGTGAGCCCGCCGATGGCGATCGCGGTCAGCAGGATGGGCAGCAGGCCGGTGAACAGGGCCTGCGATCCGTTGAACGTACCGGGATCAAAGAGCAGGGCATCGCCCCGAATCAGCGATACCCCCTTCATCATGGGCAGCACGAAAATGTTGAACATGTTCGACCCGAACAGGTTGCCCAATGCCAAGTCGAGGTTGCCCAAGCGGACCGCAGCGATCCCGGTGACAATCTCCGGCAATGAAGTAGCAACGGCCAGGAAGGCAGCCCCGACGAACGTCGCACCCAGCGGCCGGCCCAGCCATTCGATGGGATGATCCGCCAGGACGTTGCCCGTCTGGGCCATCCACCACGCCCCCACGACCAGCACCGCGGAGACGGCGGCGATCGTCTTGTACAGATGGGCCTGCGGGGATGGCCTGGTGGCCGTTTCGGTTGTCTCGGTCGGCGTGTCCAGGGACTTCTCAAACCGGTGGGTCAAGCGCATGCAGCCGATGTAGGTCACCGCGATGGCGATCATGCTGAGCAGTTCAACCGCCTGGGCCACGGCCGGCTGATTCGCAAGACGCTCAACCCCGACGATGGTGAGCAAGGCAAACGAGATAAGCACCAGGCCGAACGAACTGGTCAGAACGTGCGACTGCCGGGCCGACCCCAGGATGGAACCCCCGCCTACCATGGCGTTGAGCAGCACAATCAGGGTGATGTTGAACGAGCAACTGCCGGCGATGGCCGCGAAGGCCAAATCCACGTCCCCAATGGCCACCGCCGTTCCGCTGGTGACCACCTCCGGCAGGCTAGTGACCGTAGCCAGCAGCAGAATGCCGACGAACGCCGATCCCAGGCCCAATTGTTTGCCCAGGGTGTCTGCCAGCCGTGCCAGTCGCGATCCCGCCAGGATCACCAGCACCCCCGCCACCACCAGTTCGATAAGGATGGCCCAGGTGGAAAGCTCGCTCTCAAAGTACCATCTGCTAATCACCGCGGCGATTATAGCTGGCGTCGGACGGGCGGCTAGCGGAGCTCGAGTTGGCTCCAGGCCCCAGCTTACCGAGTCACTGCCCTACCCCGACGAGCGACGATTTGAGGTCGCTTGAGTTCAATTCTACCTGAAGCAGCCCTCAGCACATCGCCAGCCCCCTGACGCGATGGGTTGACAAACCGACGCCCACAGGATAGAGGCTAAAGTGGCGGTGCATCCGCAACAAAACGGGTCCAGCGAAGCGAATCAGATGAATCATATAGTGCGACGATCAGGGCGTAGAAGCAACCAGCCGTCAGCACGACGATGATCTACGCCCATTTCCTGAAAAACGCGGCCCCGGAGTGGGGCGCACTAACGCCGGCGTTTGAGCCGTGTCATACTCACTGTGCAAGACGAGGCTTCGAGCGCGGATGATGGAGGCAGGATGTGATGGCACAACGGGTTGGAGCAACCGGTCGTCGGATTCGGTCCGGTCTAGGCAGGAGGGGCCAGGCCGCTTCGACCGGCCATGCAGCCTTCCCAAGCATTGGTAGACCAGCACGCTGATGCGGAACTTTACGGGTTTATTTCATGACGTGGCCTCACGAGGCACCCCGCCGGACGGCGATACCCCGTGCTCTATCGCCGTCGGTGAGCTTAGTCGCTACGCCGCCAACGTCTGACTCTTTCATTCACAACATCCCGCCGGTTGATCCCGGCGCACGAAAGGAGAACGGTGATGCTTCATTCTCATGTTCAGATCGGGATCGTGCTGTGTGCCCTGTCGTTTGCCTCGGTTCACGCCGATGCGCAGCGCAGCGAAACATTGAAGCTCACCTCCTCGCACGCCGCTGCAGACGACGTATTCGGCTGGTCCGTAGCGGTCAGCGGCACAACCGCCGTCATTGGGGCGAAAGGCGACGCCGCGGCGGCGGGCTTCTCACTCTTTCAATCCGGGGCGGCATACGTCTTCGACACTACCACGGGCACGCAGCAGCTCAAGCTCTTCGCGTCCGACGCCGCAGGGGGCGACCATCTGGGCTGGTCCGTAGCGATCAGCGGCAATACCGCCATCGTTGGGGCGCCAGACAAGAGCAAAGCTGGGGGCTACCGCTCCGGGGCGGCGTACGTCTTTGATACCACCACCGGCGACCAGCTATTGAAGCTCACCGCATCCGATGCCGCGATGGGCGACGATTTCGGCTGGTCCGTGGCCATCACTGGCAACATCGCTGTCGTCGGCGATCGCACTAACACCCACGTGGGCATCCAATCCGGGGCGGCGTATGTCTTCGACACCACTACCGGCAAGCAGCTGTTCAAGCTCGCCCCCTCCGACGGCGTGAAGGGCGACCTGTTTGGCTGCTCCGTGGCCATCAGCGGCAACATCGCCGTTGTCGGGGCCTCTGGCAACCAGTACGCGAAGAAGAGCGTGGCTTCAAGTCGACGGCGCAATCGACGCGGATCGAGATCGAGAACTAACGGGCGAATTTCGCCCGGCTCTCAGGGGTCCTCTGTGGCACCAAACGCATCCGCGTCGGTCTCTGTGGCAGTAAACGGCTCCGGGGCGGCGTACGTCTTCGATTTGACCACGGGGAAGCAGCAGCTCAAGCTCGCCGCCTCCGACGGTGCGCCGAGCGACCGTTTCGGCTGTTCCGTGGCCATCAGCGGAAACATCGCCGTCATCGGGGCGTCGGGAGACGACGACGCGGGCGACGCGTCCGGGGCGGCGTACGTCTTCGACTTGACCACGGGGAAGCAGCTATTCAAGCTCAGCGCCTCCGACGCCGCTATGGGCGACAGCTTCGGCCGCTCCGTGGCCATCAGCGGCAACATCATCGTCGTCGGGGCAGCCTTTGACGACGAAGGGGGACGTAAGAACTCAGGGGCGGTGTACGTCTTCAAGAACGTCCACGAATCCGCTGCCGGCGCTGGCCCCCTGCGCCACCGCGAAACGAAGTCTGTATCCACTCCGCTTCGAGCCGAGGAAGGAAGCCCGACTACCGAGCACATGCTCACAGAGTGCGACCGTCTCGCTGCTTCACCTTTTGATCCTGGACGTAAAGCGAACGGAGTCGAATTCAAGGACATTGATGCGGCTGCCGCGATTGAAGCGTGCCGTCAGGCGGTTCGGCTGAACGCCTCACCGCGCCTGCAATATCAGTACTGCCGCAGCCTCCTCAAAGATGAGCAACACAATGAGGCCGTCAAGTGGCTCCACAAGGCGGCCGAGCAGGGATATGCCGCCGCCCAAAACGGCTTGGGCGTGGTGTACGCTATGGGCACCGATAAAAACTATGAGGTGGCCATGGAGTGGTATCGCAAAGCAGCCGACCAGGACTTGGCCACCGCCCAAATCAGCGTGGGTGTGATGTATGCCAATGGCCAGGGCGTCCCGAAAAACAATGAAGAGGCCGTGAAGTGGTACCGCAAGGCGGTCGTTCAGGACTTACCCCTCGCCCAGTTCCGCCTCGGTTTGATGTACGCCAAAGGCTGGGGCGTCACGAAGAACGCTGAAGAGGCGGTGAAGTGGTATCTCAAAGCAGCTAAACAAGGCAATGGCAGAGCCCAAACCAACCTGGGCGTGATGTACTTCAAGGGCGAGGGCGTTGCGAAGAACGATGAAGAAGCTGCGAAATGGTATCGCAAGGCGGCCGAGCAAGGATATGCCAGAGCCCAGCAGAAACTGGGCGTAATGTACTTCAATGGCGAGGGCGTCCCGAAGAACGATGCAAAGGCGGTGCAGTGGTATCGCAAGGCAGCCGAGCAGGAATATGCCGAAGCGCAACACAAGCTCGGGTTGATGTACCACCATGGCGAGGGTGTGCCTCAGGATTACCAGGCTGGCGCACAATGGATTGAGCGCGCGGCCGTGCAGGGACACGCCGATGCGCAGAACGATCTCGGCGCCTTCTATCAGTCCGGCAAAGGTGTTCCGATCGACTACCAGAAGGCGGCGCGTTTTTTGGACTTGGCATCGCGACAAGGCAATGGCTGGTCGCAATTGAATCTGGGTGGGCTACACTATAACGGCGATGGGATGCCGAAGGATTATGAAAAGGCGGCCTATTGGTTCACAAAGGCCTCGCGGAACCCTGATCGCAAGGTGGCCCGGGAGGGTCGGCGCTGGAGCGCGAAGCTGGAAACACTTGCAAAGCAACAGCAAGAAATCACCCGTGATGATATCATCGCAGGTCTCATTATTGCCGCTGTTGTACTGGCGGCATCGGATGGCGTTGGCGAGAACAGCGCATCCAATTCCAGTGACGAAGGTTCTGATGCCGCCTTTTGGGACCGAGCGAGAAGACAATCCGAAAGAGACCGCGCGAGGTACGAAAAGGAATTCCAAGACGCTTGGAAATGGCATCCTGATTATGTTCCGTTTTGAGGTTAGAGCAGTAGTCAGTGTGATAGCTCGTGGCATCAGCCTGCGAATTCGCCGCCAACGCCACGCAGGAAGACAGGCCGGATGTGCGGTCGCAGCCATTGCTATTGGGGCGAATTCCACTACCGGGGGCGTAAGCCGTGTAGGGCGAGTAGAAGACCCGCCTTCGCTATGATGCGGCAACGGCGGCGTCGGCGAGGAGCCGAGCGGGCAACCTGGCACTGTGATCGCCGAGATACTTCGCGTTTGAACAGGGAGCTTTGTGATGTCAAATAGACCGGCTGGTGGCGCAATTGAAGATGCATGGTTGGGGTCTTTGGGCATCCATACGGGCGGGGAAGCAAACCGGCTAGCCTTGGAAGAGCGGCGAAGACAAGAGCAGGAAGTTCATCGAGAGCGTCAAGCTCTGCTAGCTAGGCGGACAAGTGTAGCGCCAGGCGTCGGTCAACCTGCCGGTAGCTCGAAGAGTTTTGAGGAATGCCTCGCAGGATTTGTCGGAGTAACGCTGTGGGTCGTCCTATCGTACTACGGAATTGCCGAGTGGGCGCTTGAATGGTACTGGGCGGTCGGAATCGGGCTTGTCGTCGCGGTCGTGACGTGCAAGCTCTTGCTGGGACCACTGTATTTTGTACTGACAGCAACGAAGTGGCTGCTTTGTGTGAGTATGTTAGCCTTCTTCGTCTACGTGATTTTCAAGATAACGGGCCATTAGGACAGGAAACCAAAGGGCTCGGGAGTCTTGGTTTTGGCCCTTCTTGTTGGGCTGCTTCGGAGGGCGGTGGTGTCATCGTTGAGGCGGCAGAGGCGATTCCTGGCTAGGCGCCTCGGCTACGCCCATTTGACGCCCGACCTCACGCCCGACGAGCCCTCCCCTCCGCTGGTGGAACCCCTGGGTGGCCCGCTGGGTAGCACGGTCTGGCGCCGCGCCGGAGATAGGCCGGGTGGGTGGTGCGAACGTGATCGGCTTGTGCTGCGACCCGCGGTACCAGACGGATCGGCCAGCCCCACGGCCTAGCCCGCATATTTCATGAGGCGACGTGAGCGTTGCCAGTCGGTGTAGTGTGCGACGATCGTCGGATTGGCGGTATGGTCCACCGTGGTCGGCGCAGAAAACCCCCTTTCCCCCACGGCGATT